>CAMWJY010000075.1 GCA_947174685.1 uncultured Mollicutes bacterium
CATATGAGGTTTTAAATGGAGGAATTTTTGAATGAAAAAGAAGATACTTTTCTTAATTATTTTGTTTTTTTGTATTTGTGTACAGGTTTATGCAAGTAGCTGGTGCTTTGTTTGGGATGAGACTACTACGACTATAGAGATCCCTTTGGGTGGAAATTTGCAAAATTATGTGAATATACCAAAAGCAAAATTATATCGAGATGGTGAGGCTTTAGATGACGCTCAAATTAGCTATATTACTACAGGAGATTGGCTATATTTACTTACAGATGTAGATACCCGCAAGGTTGGATCCTACCAGGTATGGTATAAGGCTGTTGAAAATAAATATAAGCCAGGACAATGTCAGGGCTATAAAACACTCATCACCTTCAATGTTGTGGATTTAGAAAAGCCTGTTTTTATTTCTTATCCGAAAACCATAACGTATCTTATTGGTTCTGCAAAACCAAAATATGAAGAACAGATCACCGCAACAGACAATAGTGGAAACTGTAAGGTGACGGTTGATGACTCTTTAGTAGATTATGAAAGACCAGGAAATTATCAAGTAATCATTCGCGCTTCTGATGGAAGAAATATTACGGAACAAGAAATAGAGCTTATTGTAGAGGATCCTATAGGTCCCGTAATCACCTTTTTAGGAGAAAACAATAAAATCATTTTAACTAAAGGAGAAGAAGTAAAGCTACAAAATTATTTTAAAGCAATCGATAAAATTGATGGAGATGTTACAGCGAGTATATCCTATCCATATTTTTCTACGGATGTTGCTGAAAGCTTTGATTTAGAGGTTAGCTTCTGTGATAAGAACAAGAATACCTCAAGTATAGTCGTGAGTATTGATATTGTTGATCGAGATGAAGTAAGGATTGAGCTTTATAAAAATACTTTAGTTTTAGAGTATACTCAAAACCTTGAGGAGGCTCTTTTAGAGAATTTAAAAAGTGCATATTTAGGTAAAATTGATATTTCTGGTGAGATCATCATTGATAGTAAGACTCTTAAAAATGAAGTTGGAAGCTATATAGTCATTTATGAATATCCTTCTTTGGATAAACCAGCTAAGGTAGAGTGTGAGGTTAAGCTTCTTTCGAATTCCTCTCCTATAATATTAGTAGAAAATATAAGGATTGGCTTAAATAAGAAGGCAAATATTTTGGATTATATTCAAGTGCTTGATCCTTCTGATCCTAATATTCATTCCAAAGTGGAATATGATGATAGCTTAGTTGACTATTCTAAAGAAGGAACCTATCCAGTTCGTATTATAGCTACCAATTCCTCAAATCTTTCTGCCTCAGAAACTTTATATATTACCGTTTATGATACAACTAACTCAATTGAGTCTGCTAGTAATATTTTTTTGATTCCTATTCTTATAGGAGTTTGTATAGTTGGTGCTGGAATTGTAGTGTTTCTTTATTTTAAGAAAAAGAGAAATTGCAATAAAGAGCAAAATCAACTATAATATAAGGTAGATAAAAAGGTGGTGAAGGTATGAAGGGCTTTTTATATGGTCAAACGGAATATAACCTATTAAGTAATTCCATTCATTTAAAAGATTATATTGATACAGCTAAGAAGCATTCCTTCACCTTTCTTTCTATGACAGATAAGAATATGTATGGTAGCTATAAGTTTTATCAAGAATGTGTTTCAAATCAAATCAAGCCAATTATTGGAATAGAAATTACTTATGTAGATGATGATAGCTTTAAATCTAAGCTACTTGCCTATGCCTTGAACGAAGAGGGATATAAGAACCTTTTAAAGATTAGTACTTTTTTAGCAACGCATGAAGAACCCTATGGATTAGAGTTTTTAGAGCCTTTTAGGAAAAATATAGCCTTTGTTGCGGTTTATAATGAATCTATCATAGAAAGATTGCATTATTCTAAAGCAGAACAGGACCTAAATCTTAAGCTAAAACAATTGCAGACGTATTTTAATTTTTATGTGGGGTATTCTTTTACAAACCGATTAGATCGTTTAAATGCAAATCAGGAGATTTGTTCCATAGCACATAAGCTTGGTGTTAAGACGGTTCCTCTTCATAATTGCAGATATTTAAATAACGAAGATAAAATCATTTATGAGGCGTTATGCCAAATTGCTGGAAATCCAGTATTCTTTTACAAACCGATTAGATCGTTTAAATGCAAATCAGGAGATTTGTTCCATAGCACATAAGCTTGGTGTTAAGACGGTTCCTCTTCATAATTGCAGATATTTAAATAACGAAGATAAAATCATTTATGAGGCGTTATGCCAAATTGCTGGAAATCCAGTAGAGGTAAAAGAGTATGAGGATTACAGCTTTGATGTGGCCCCTTTACCTTCAGAAGAATTAGAAGCTTTTGTGAATCAGATTCATTTAAGCTTATATCCTAAAAAATTCTATTTACCTGCCTATCCAAATACAAAAGGAGCTTCTGCAAAGGAATATTTAAAATCTCTTTGTTCAAAGGGCTTATTCCGTAGGCTAAAGGGAAAGGCAGTTCCTAAGGCTTATCAAGAACGTTTAGATTATGAGCTTTCTGTCATTGATAAAATGGGGTATAGCGATTACTTCTTAATTGTTTGGGATTTTATTTTATATGCAAAGAAGAAGGGAATTTTAGTGGGTCCAGGACGTGGCTCAGGAGCTGGCTCCTTAGTAGCCTATTGTTTGGGTATTACAGACATTGATCCATTAGAATACGATTTATTATTTGAGAGATTTTTGAATCCTGAGCGTATTAGTATGCCTGATATAGATACGGATTTTCCTGATACCTCTAGAGATGATGTCATAAAGTATGTCAATGAGCTTTATGGAGATAAGCACGTTTGTAATATCTCTGCCTTTAATACATTCCAAATTAAATCTTCTATCCGTGATTTAGGAAGAATCCGAAAAATAGATAATTCTCGTTTAAATGAGATTATACGCATGGTTGAGGCAAATCCTAATTATGATGCACTTTTAAAACAATTTGAAAGTCGTCATGACATTTACGAATTTTTATACATTATTCGAGGTCTAGATGGACTTCCAAGGCATATCTCAACTCATGCAGCAGGAGTAATTATCTCCTCTACACCTTTAGATGATGTTATTCCTCTTCAAGAAGGGATAAATGGTTTATATCAATCTCAATTAGAAGCGACTGATCTTGAAAAGATTGGCTTATTAAAGATGGACTTTTTAGGAATTCGAAATCTCACAATTATTGATGAGGTTATGAAAAATATTCCAGGGTTCACTATGAATGACTTAAGAAATATTCCATTAAATGATAAAAAGACCTACCAGCTATTGCAGGCAGCAGATACCTTAGGTGTATTCCAGCTTGAATCAGATGGAATTAGAAGAGTTTTAAATAAATTAAAGCCAGAGCGTTTTGATGACTTAGTTGCTGTACTAGCACTTTATCGTCCAGGTCCTATGGAAAACATAGATGAGTTCATAGAAAGAAGACATGGGAAAAAGTTTACATATGAACATCCTGTTTTAGAGCCAATATTAAGAAGCACATATGGTATCATTGTTTATCAAGAACAAATTATGCAAATTGCTCAAAGCTTTGCAGGATTTACCTTAGGACAAGCAGATCTTTTAAGACGTGCTATTTCTAAAAAAAAGGATTCGGAGTTAAAGAATCAAGAGACTACCTTTATTGAAGGAGCAATGAAAAAGGGTCATAGTGAGGCAGTAGCCAAGCATATTTATGATTATTTCCTAAAATTCAACAATTATGGTTTTAATAAATCACATGCGGTGGCTTATGGTTTAGTTTCTTATCAAATGGCATATTTTAAGGCAAATTATTTTAATATCTTTATTTCTAAAATTCTGAACAATGTCATAGGTGCTACGAAGATGATGGTGAGCTATATCAATTATGCAAAGGCACATAAGGTAATGACATTTAAACCAAATGTAAATATTTCTACAAATCAATTTGTAGTAAATCAAAATGGAATGTTTATGCCTCTTCAAACCATTCATTCAATTGGTGAGATGACCACTTTAGAAATAGTGAATGAAAGAAATCAAAATGGTTTGTTTAAAAGCTTTCAGGATTTTAAAGAACGTACAAAGTTGAGTGAATCTGCATTAGAAGCATTCATTTATGCTGGTGCATTAGACGCCTTTGGTATGACGAAAAAGCAAATGATAGAAGCTAAAAGCTCCATTAATGAAATCATTTCAAGACATTTAGAGGATAAAATAGAAGATACCTCTGAGTATGATTTTAATGTTTTACAACAAAAGGAGTTTATGTATTTAGGTTTCAATTTGACATATGATATTTTCTTGGATATAGCTAATTTACAAAAGAAGTACCAAGCTAGCTATTTAAGTAGAAAAACGGGTAGATGTGTTGGTTGCTTTGATACTACGAAAAAGATTTTAACTAAGAAGCAGGAGCCTATGCTTGTGGGAGAATTTAACGATAATAGAGAAATTCTTAGTTATGTTATTTTCCCTCAAGATTTTATGAGGCTGTCATTTGAAATTGAAACCAATCGCTTATATTTTATTGAATATAGTATAAGATTAGATGATAAGAAAAAACAAAATCAACTTGTGATTAAAAATGTGATAGAGTGTTAAGCTCTATCATATTTTTTATTAGGTGAAGAAAATGGAGACTAGTTATGTTTTTAGAAAAGAGTTAGAAAAAGAAGAATTGCTAGAGAAATATCAAACAAGAATACAAAATGATTCTAGATTTGATTCGGAAATTGTTTTAGATCAAATTACAATTACAGAAGGCTTTTTGGTTTATCCTTTTATTGAGGGAACCATTAAAAATTTAGAATATTTAGTTCTTAGAGATGGGAAGCAAAAAAGTGGTGTGATTGATGCAGCTTGCAGCTTAGTTTCTAAAGAGTTTTTATTACATGAGCTTTCTATTAAGGATTTTGAAGAGGAAGAGCATACTTTAGATGAGTATAATATTTTTAATTTAAAGGATGTGGAAGCCTATGAAAAGGAGTTTATCAAACGTATTTTAGAGAAAACTGAGCATAGTATATGTCAAAGACATAATTTAATTTTAACAGAAAGAAAAAATGCGATTGACATATCGCCTATCAAAAGCTTTGAAGAATTTTCTAAGAGATATTATTTAGAAGAGGTATATTGTTTTGATTATTTTTCTAAGAAGCACAAAAAGCCTTTTAAAAGTATGTATTCTCCACTAACTGATTCTTTTTATTACGTGGATTTTAAGCTATCAGAAGATTTTGTAAATTTTTATAGGGAATATAAGAGACCTGTTGTGTATATT
>CAMWJY010000076.1 GCA_947174685.1 uncultured Mollicutes bacterium
ATCCTCCCAAAATTAATATATGAGAGGACATAAGTTTAGTTGACTATATAAATAGAATTACTTCTTCTTTTAAGCTTCTACTTAAAAGCTTAGTTAAAGCATCCTTCGCAGTGCTTTCATTCTGAATTACAGAATATGCAGCTTCAATAATAGGAAGCTCTAAGTTATGCTTTAAGCCAATTTGATAGGCAGCTTCTATGGTTTTAACTCCTTCTACAGTTTGTGTCATAGAAGCTAAGGCTTCCTTTACACTCATTCCTTGACCAATCTTTAAGCCACATTGGAAGTTTCTTGAATTCATGGAAGAAGCTGTAACAATTAAATCACCAATCCCAGATAAGCCATAAGCTGTTTCTGTTTTACCACCTAAGGCAGAAACAATTAAAACAATTTCTCTTACACCTCTGCTGATTAGGAAGGCTCTAGCATTTTCTCCTAATCCCATACCATAAGCTACACCAGATACAATGGCAATAGCATTTTTAATGGCTCCTGAGGTTTCAACACCGATTACATCACTTGAGGTATATACTCTTAAATAGCGAGAATTAGAAAATAAATTTTGAACAAATTTTGCATCCTCTTCACTACTAGATGCAGCAACTAAAGCAGTAAGCTTTCTTAAGATTAACTCCTCTGCATGAGATGGTCCAGATAAATTAACATACCCTTTTAAGTATTTTGCATCAATCTCATCCTTTACAATTTGACTTACACAATAAGAGGTCTCAGGTTCGATTCCTTTGCTTACATTTATAAATAGAGTGGGCTTTTTCAAAAGAGAATTGATTTCCTTTAAAACTGCTCTTGTTACCTTTGTTGGAACACTCAAAAGGATGATATCAGAAAAATTAACTGCCTCTTCTAAGCTTAAGGTAGCCTTAATATTTTCTGGTATTGTTATATCAAAAAATGGATGGGTATGCTCCTTATTAATTTTATCAACAAATAAAGGATTGATATCACGAATAAAAACCTCATGATGATTATCTGATAGTACTTGAGCTAGAGTTGTTCCCCAAGCTCCTCCACCAATACAGGATACCTTCATAGCTAATCCCTCTTTCTAAATTCAAATTTTATAGGTGTTCCAAAGAAATCAAAGCTTTTACGAATTTGATTCTCTAAGTAACGATGATAAGAAAAATGTAAATATTTTGGTTCATTGACAAAGAATGCAAATGTTGGTGGATTTACACCAACCTGCGAAGAATAATAGATTTTAATCTTTCCTCCATTAAACTCACTTGGTGGAAACATTGCCACTGCATCATTAATGACATCATTTAAAACTGATGTTGAGATTCTTCTATTATTTGCATCAAAGGCTTGAATAATCGCAGGAAATAGCGTATGAACACGCTTATTATCTAAAGCAGATAAGAATACGATAGGAGCATAGTCTAGATATTTAAATTCCTTTCTAATATCCTCTGTAAAGCGTTGCATCGTCTTAGAATCCTTATCGACTAAATCCCACTTATTGACTACGATAATACATGGTCTGTTATACTCTTCTATATACTGTCCTACATGTGTATCCTGTTCTAAGATACCTGTATCAGCATCCAAAACTAAAAGAACAATGTCACTTCTACCAATTGCATCAATACTTCTGATTACAGAATATTTTTCTACATTTTCATAAATTTTACCACGCTTTTTTAAGCCTGCAGTATCAATCACTACATATTCCTTATCATAAGCTTTAAAGCGGGTATCAATGGTGTCTCTTGTTGTTCCGGCAATCGGAGAGACAATAACACGATTGTCATTTAATAGACAATTGGTTAAACTAGACTTTCCTACATTAGGTCTTCCAATTAAAGAAAAGTGAATTGCATTATCTTCAAAATTTTCTAGCTTCTGAGGAAAATGCTCAATCACCTGATCCAGTAAGTTTCCTGTTCCTATTCCATGGGAGGAGGAAACAGGAATCGGATCTCCAAATCCTAATGCATAAAACTCATAAATATTATCCTTAAATTTCTGATCATCCACTTTATTGACAGCTAAGATGATTGGCTTTTTTGTCTGATACAAAAGCTTTGCAATATAAGTGTCATCATTCGTTACACCACTTCTACAATCAGTTAAAAAGATAATGACATCAGCTTCATCCATTGCAATTTCAGCTTGCATTTTTATTTCTGTCAAAAAAGGGGCATCCCCCAATTCGATTCCACCAGTATCGATTAGGAAAAATTCCTTCGATAACCAGCTGCCTTTAGCATAAATTCGATCGCGAGTTACCCCTGGTTGATCATCAGTAATGGATAATCTTTCGCCAATGATACGGTTAAATAACGTTGATTTGCCAACATTTGGCCTACCAACTATTGCTACCTTTGGCAACATATGATCACCACCAAATTCAAATTTTTATTTTAAAGCATCCTTTAATACATCACCTAGAGTTAAAGATGCCTCTTCTTCCTCTAAATATTTTTCAAAGGATTTGCGCTCTTCCTTTTCAGCTATCTTACGAATAGATAATCTTAAACGCCATTCAGCAGGCTTAATATCGATAATGATTGCCTGTGCAGTGTCATCTACATGGAAGTAGTCCTTTACTGAACCATTTTGGCTTGAAGTTAAAGCCTCACTTGCTGGTACAAAGCCGTCAACACCTAGAGTTTCAACCTTTAAACCATTTTCTAATACATCCGTTACTTTAACATCAACAAGATCGCCAACCTTAGCTGTTACTCTAGTCCAAGGGTTGTCCATTAATGCCTTACGAGATAAGGAAATCTTCTCCTTTGCAGGGTCTAAATTCAAAATGGCACATTCAACCTCATCACCAATAATAACAAAAGCATTATAGTTATCATTTGGATTATGAGAATACTCAGATTGATGTAATAATCCTTTTACGTTTGGAGCAAGCTCAATTAATAAACCAAATGGCATTTTGCTTACTACCTTACCCTTAACGGTTTGACCAACAGTTACAGTCTTTGCATAAGCCTCATATGGAGTATCAAGTAAAGCCTTACGAGATAATACAAGCTTACCATTTTCTTTGGATAATACTTTAACCTCCATAGTGTCGCCTTCCTTAGCAACTGCATTGATGTCATTTGTAAAGGTATGTGCTAGCTGATTAATACGTAGTAACCCTTGGTTATACTTAAAGCGAATAAATAAACCAAATTTTTCTACCTTAGCTACTGTACCTGTTAAAACATCACCAACCTGAATAGAATCAAGCTCCTCTGCCTTAGCATTTGCATATTCTTCTCTTTCAATAACTCTACGAGAAACAACAGCATTTTTTCTTTCTTCATTCACTTCAATAACACGTACGAATAGCTTATCCTTTACCTTAACCTCTTGTGGAGCTTGACTTAAAGGCATAAATAAGCTATTTCCTTCAAAGCTAACAGTATATCCCTTGCTTGGAACAACCTTAGTAACAATAACTTCAATTGTCTCTTCCTTTTCCTTAGCCTCAACTACACGCTTGAAAGCAAGCTTAGACAATTGATTTAAACGAGATAAATAAATATTTTCCTCGTTTACCTTAGCTACTTGGCATTCAATTTCATCGCCAACCTTTACAAGTCCAATGAAGCTTTCAATTGCTTTATCCTTTGTATAGCAATCTAGATGCATTGTTCCTTCTGTAAATTGATGAATGTCTAAGTAAATTGTCTTGTCCTTTACTGTAACGACAGTACCAACAACTTGATCTCCTACTCTTAATTTCTTAGGCAAATTCAAATCTTCCATTTTAAAATCTTCCATACTTCCTAACCTCTCATTTATTAAATCTATAATTTTATTTGCTACTTCATCCATTGTCAAATGGGTTGTGTCAATTGGAATTGCATCCTCTGCTTGTCTTAATGGTGCAATTTCACGATGAGAATCCTTATAGTCACGTGCAACGATTTCCTCTAGAATTACCTCATATTCAGCAGGTATTCCTTTTGCTTGAATCTCAGCACAGCGTCTTCTGGCTCTTTCTTCAGCAGTGGCTGTTAAATAAATTTTTAAGTCTGCATTTGGTAATACAACTGTACCTATATCTCTACCATCCATAAGTACCTTGCCTTGTTTAGCCGATTCTCTTTGGTATTCCACCATAAGCTCTCGTACCTTTGCAAATTTACAACAGGTTGAAACGTTATTCGTTACCTCGCTACTTCTGATTTCATCAGATACATCTACATCATTTAAATAAATTATATTATTTTTGTAGATGATAGAAGTTTCATTCAAAAAGCTATAGGATGCCTCATCCTCAATATTCACTTTTCTTCTTAAAGCTTCTAGAGTAACTGCTCGATACATTGCACCTGTATCAATATGTGTAAATCCTAATCTCTCAGCAACTAGCTTAGAAATTGAAGATTTTCCACTGCCAGCAGGACCATCTAAAGCCACAACAAAATTCCTCATGACTATCCCTCTTTAAACAATCTTAAATATTATATCACATATTTTCGCATTTTTCAATTCTACAAACTATATAAAACTTTAATTTCGTGCGGTTTTAATGCTCTTAGCTCCCCTTTTGCTAATCCTTCTAGGGTTACACCACCAAAAGAGATGCGTTTTAGCTTCTTTACAGGAAAGCCGATAGCTTCACACATTCTACGTACCTGTCTATTTCTTCCCTCAGTAATCGTCAAATATAATAGTGTGGAGGAATTTTCTCTATCCATAGATAATACCTCTACCTTAGCCCGTTTTGTCATAACACCATCTAAAAGAACACCTCTTATCAACTGGTTTACTGCTGCTTGAGTTAAAATACCATCTACTCTAACTTGATAGACCTTTTCTATTTCCTTTGCAGAACGAGTCAAACGATAGGATAAATCTCCATCATTAGTAAGCAACAATACTCCTGAAGTATCATAGTCTAGACGACCTACAGGAAATAATCGATGTGCTTTTTGAATTTCTCTTGGAATTAAATCCATAACGATTCTTCTACCTAGCTTATCACTTACTGCAGTTAAATAGCCTGTAGGCTTATATAGAACGTAATACACAAGATCCTCTTTTGTTAGAAGCTTCCCATCTACTTCTATACTATCCTTATAAGAAACCTTCGTTCCAAGCTCGGTAACCTTAATCCCATTAACCTTTACTCTTCCTGCAAGAATAATCTCTTCACATTTTCTCCTGGATGCAACTCCACAGGAAGCCATAACCTTTTGAAGTCTTTCTCTATTATCATTCACGACAATCACCGCTAATGATTTTACCAAAAAAAAGAATGAAATACAACATAGATTGCTATTTTTTTATTT
>CAMWJY010000077.1 GCA_947174685.1 uncultured Mollicutes bacterium
AGATAATAGGTTGCATACCCAAGCTTTCTTAAAGCCAGCTTATCCCCTTCTAGATGCTTAGGATTTTTATAGCCATCCTTTTTGATGTAAGGAAGTCCATCTGAAGTATCTGGATTTGGCCATCCATAAAGGGAAAAGGATTCATAATCATGAGGATCCTTCACTAAAATTAACTCCTTCTTATAGGTGACACTTTGGACAGGTATAAGCATTGCCTCTTCCCCTAATTCTATTAAACGCATCAAGGTTTTGGGTTTTAATTTATTTTTTAATTGTTTTAGTTCCTCTTCCTCAAATGCATATACTGCATTTACAGGATCATGCATATACTCCTCAAAGGTCACTAACATCATTCCTTCCCTGTAAAAGATTTAACATGAACTTATATTTGATAAAATAAAATATATAATAGATGAATGTATAGATAAACGCATATCCAAAAGGCTCTACTGGAAATGGAACAGATAATTTATCTAATCCACCGATAAGAATCACCAGTCGATTGATTCCTTCATATAATCCAATCACAATTAAAACGGATAGGAAAACCTCTAAATAGCTATAAACCCATACTTTAACCCTTTGAAAGGATTTCATCTGACTATATTTTTTTTGCAGGTTTAATCTGGTTTTAAAAATTGCCCTTATAATTGTGTTAGTCAAAATCATATCACAAATGAAATGAGCAATTGGAAGTAAAAGTAGTAAGTCTAAAAAATCATTAGATATGCCACTTCCCCATAAAACCAAATAGCAGACTAACCCTGAAAACCAAAGTCGAACAAGAAAGGCTTTAATCTCTTCCTTGATTGGAAAGTCCATGTGATCTTCTCCTTTTAATAATCATTTCTGCAAGAAATAAGCCTACTTCTAGGAAGGTTAATATTAATGCAAAAATAATGAAATTGATTGAATCATCAATTGCATAAACAATCTTGACAGCATCCTCATAGGAATATCCACCACTTAGAGCTGTCTGATAATAGATATCTCCCTGCATAATTACAATATAAGTAATCATGGTCGCCGTTGTAATAAGAAATAACAGAATTGAGAATATAAAATATTTCTTCTTTTCTTTAAGTCTCATTAAGCTGACTGCAGTTAAAATTAAGGCAATCTGATTAATAAAGGTAAATATTGCAACCGTTGAAGATACTTTATAGGCTGCCTCATTATGAATTCTTCCAAAGGCTACCTGACTTAAAGCATTAATCATCGCTAAAAGCACCATGATTTTCTGTAAGGTAAATCCATCTTTATTATAAATAAGGGTAGATAACTTATGCTTAAGAATGCTTGCGAATAAAGCCATTTTCTGCTTAAATGTACTTTTAGTATTACTATTCATTAGAATCACCTCTTATAGCCTTTGATGTTTCTACATCAAATAATATAATTTTAGAAGTATTTAATTTAACCTTACATTCCTTGCTGTCAAATACATCTTCTTTTGTATTGATAGCAACGGTTGTTTCTCCAAGCATTCCATGAACAATAGATTTAGCACCTAAATACTCTACATAATCCACTTCTACTTTGAAATCCTCTTTTTCTTTTACTATAGATACATTTTCAGAACGAATTCCTAAAAGTACATTTGGATTAGTAACATTTTTATATTCTGGTAAGGAAATAGAGAAAAACTCATTTTCAAAGCATCCATTTTCAATCTTACCTGGAATTAAATTGATTTGAGGTGTTCCTAAAAAGGTTGCTGCAAATAGAGTTTCTGGATGATTGTATACATGATTAGGAGCTCCAACCTGCTCAATCACACCATTATTCATCAAAACAATTTTAGTTGCCATAGTCATTGCCTCAACCTGGTCATGACTTACATAAATAATCGTTTGATTATATTTTCTCCAAAGCTCTATAATTTCTACACGCATATCTCCTCTAAGCTTTGCATCTAGGTTAGATAGAGGCTCATCCATCAAAAATAGCTTTGCATCTCTGGCAATTGTTCTACCTAAGGCAACTCTTTGTCTTTGTCCACCAGATAATTGGGTAGGTTTTCTTTTTAACTGATCATCACTGATTTCTACAATCTTAGAAGCATTCATTACTTTTTCATGAACTGTTCTTCTGTTCTTTTTTCTCACCAGTAAAGAAAAACCAATATTGTCATATACACTCATATGTGGGTATAAGGCATAATTTTGAAATACCATCGCTATATCTCTATCCTTAGGAGAAAACTGATTGATTTTTTTATCCTCTAAAATCATTTCTCCTTCTGTGATAGATTCCAAGCCTGAAATCATTCTTAGCATTGTAGATTTTCCACAGCCAGAAGGACCAACAATAACAACAAAGTCATGCTGATCTACCTCTAAATTAAAATCCTTAACTGCGCAAAAGCCATTGGGATATACCTTGTCGACATGTTTAATTGATAAATAAGACATTTTATACCCCTTCCTTCTTTATATAATTTGCTCTAAAAATACTTTTGATTAGACTTGATATTCCTGCATATATTGCAAGAACTCCTGTAATCACATATAAAACTATATTAAAGATAGTATTTGTATGCTCTGGCAAGAAGGCGATGTGTAGTAACTGAAACACTCCAACACCAATAACAACATATGACCACTGTTTATGATACTTCTTTACCTGCTCTGCTGCTAAAAACATCACAAGCGTTAATATAATATTAAATAAATCATAGATGAATATTCGAATCGTATATTCCATTAAGGAAGTGGATCTGATTGTCAATACTGTATTTAAAATTATAAATAGCATCAACCAGAAGAAATCAATGACATTTGGTTTGAAAACAGAAATTTCTTGATCAATATAATCTTTTTTCCTAAACAAATGCCTCACCTCTTCCTTTAAGGAATTTCTGAAATCCAAAGCTATAAATTCCAATAGAAATCACATTAACCACAGCAATTCCAATAGAGCTAAACCCTAGAAATATTGGAAAGAATGGATTTGCAGAAAAGCCTTCTAGCTTGGATAATCCAGTATAATCGTAGGAACTATAAAAGCTTGTTATGCTCTGCATATTCACCATGATTAAAATTCCTAATACAACTCCTGCTAAAAGTATTACAACATAGATTGGAAATGTAACAAAGGTTGGATAATATTTTTTAGGCTGACATACCCATAAAACAACGAATAAAACAACAAGTACTAACGCATAGATAAATATCGTTTGATTATACGCTTGGAACTCCGTTGTATAATAATTGACTAACTCTTCATTTCCATAAAGGAAGGTATTGTAATAAGAGGTTGAAAATACGATTGTTGCTGCAAAGAGTAAAAATGTAAATACTGTAAACACAATAAATGCATACTTCTGTAATTTTAAAACACTAATTTTCATTACCCTTTTACACCTCCTACTGTTACACCCTTTTCAAAGTATTTTGAAATGTATGGGTAAATAATCAATATCGGAATGATTGAGCATATTAGTATTGCATACACATAGGATTGTGCTGCAAAGGTAACATTCGAAGGCATTGAGCTAACTAAGCTTTCATATCCATCAATTAAGGTTCTCATATAAACCTGTAAAGGAGAATCAATCTGATCCTTTACAAGCATCATATTCCAGAAATAACCATTCCATCTTGCTGTAGCATAGAACAGTGTAACCGTAGCAACAGCTGATTTTGACATAGGAAGGTAAACTCTAGTAAATATTTGAACCTCACTAGCACCATCTATTCTTGCTGCTTCTTCTATTTCAGATGGAATAGATTCGAAATAAGACCTCAATAATATTACGTTATAGGCTGTAGCACCAAAGGCAATAATCATACCCCATTTTGAAGATAAACCAAAGGCTTTAAATACATTGGTATAATTCAAATAGGTTGGTACTATACCAGCACTAAACCACATTGTAAATACAATGACAAAGTTAAACTGTTTCCTAAATAATAATCTTCTTTTTGAAAGTGCATAAGCACCTATACTTGAAATAAACATACTCCACATTGTACCAAACAAGGTATAAAATATGGTATTAGAGTAAGCTACCCAAAATGAGTTATCATTATATAATTTCTTATAGGTATCAAATTGAATATCTACAGGAAATAACGTCACTAAACCTGATTCGTATGCTAGCTTTCCACTAATGGAAGCTGAAAATGCATATACAATAGGGTATAAGGCTATTATGGCAAGGCAAGTTGTCAATAAATAGGCAATAACTTTGAAAATAATTTCTCCACGATTTAATCGTCCCATTTTAACCTCCTCCTACCATAATGATGTGTTGCTAACCTTACGTCCTATAAAGTTAGCTCCAATTACCAATACAAATCCTAAAACTGCATTAAACATACCTGAAGCAGTACCTAAAGAGGTATTTCCTTCTTCTACACCAATACGATATACAAAGGATGAAATAACATCCGCACTTTCATAGGTTTTTTTATTGTACAATAATATAATTCTCTCGTATCCTACATTTAGCATTCTACCAATTTTCATTATGAGCATTACAGTAATCATTGGAGCTATTGAAGGCAAGGTGACATATCTTACCTCTTGTAGTTTACTTCCGCCATCTACTTTTAAAGCCTCATACATAACTGGAGATACTCCCATAACAGCGGCAAAATATACGATACTGCTATATCCGCTTTCCTTCCATAATCCCGTTATGATATAAAGTGGTTTGAAATACTCCGGCGAATCTAAAATCTTAACATCCTTTGGAATAATCTTTAGCACATAAAGCATATTTGCTATAACTCCTGTTGAGGTAGTAGATTTATAAACTAAAAATATAACCAATCCTGTAATCGTAACCTCACTGATGAAATGAGGTAAATAGGAAGCTGTCTGGACAACCTTTCTATAAATATCGTTGCCCACCTCACTAAAAAATATCGCGAGTATAATCGGAAAAGGAAATCCAAAAACCAGATTATAAATACTTATTTGAAAAGTATTTCTAAATGCTCTCCAGAATTGACTCTCAAAATTTCCAAACATCAAATCATAAAACTTTGAAGCACCTATAAAATCAGAACCCATAATTCCACTTGAAGGGTCATAATCCTTGAAGGCTAAAAGTAAGCCACCCATTGGAAGATACTGAAATATAATATACCAAAGAATTAAAATACCGATGAAAATGTAAAGAACATAATCCTGTTTAAGTTTTCTAAAAATCAGCTTAGTTTCTGATCGTTTTCTAAAACCTTCCATTTTTCATCCTCCTCTTCTTGAATCATTTTTAAATGGTTTTTTACATTAACAATTAAATTG
>CAMWJY010000078.1 GCA_947174685.1 uncultured Mollicutes bacterium
TAACGTATGCCGTCTATAACTTCATAAACTTTTCCATCTGTCGCAACATTATTATTTTCATAATCTAAAACCAATGGAATACTTGTTCCTATAGAATAAGACCAACCAGATGGTTTTTCCTTAAGTGTTGTATAAATAGTTAATGCATCTGTTTGAATACCACTACTCATAGCATAAGCAACGCTTATACCTGTCACTGTTGTTACAGTGGAAGGAATTACTAATTTTTCTAAACAACCAGATTTAACACCCTCAAAACCGACTAAGCCTTCATTTAATGTAAGTTTTCTTAAGTTTTTACTCTCTATACTTTGAAGGTAAGTTACACTTGAAGGTACCTCAAGTTCTACAAGATCATCCTTACTATAAGATTGTACAGTAGTAACAGGTAAACCTTCATACTCTGTTGGGATAACGATTTTTCCAGATGGTCCAACTTCATTAATTTTTACTTTATATTCTGTTTGACTACTATTACGGAAAGTGAAAGTTAAATGGCTTGTATAATTTTCTCCATATCCACAAGCTGAACAGCCTAGATCAAGATCATCAGAATAGGTATGTTCCTCTTTTGCATCTAGAACTTCTCCACAAACGCTACAAACTGTAGAATGCCCATCTGCCTCTACAACAACTTCTGCTGCATGCTGTCCTCTTCCAAGATAATGAAGAACAACTTCATAATCACTACAAGTAGTCGTAGTATCCTCATCTAAAAAGTATTTATCACAAACAGAACAATGCCAATATTCAATATTACCTTTAGTTAAGCAGGTAGCCTCTACAGCCTCAGTCTTAGATAATGTATGAGGAAGCATAGGATAGGTCACTGCTTCTACTGTGGTTTCTTCAGTTCCATTTTCATCTAAGAAATACTTTTCGCATACTCTACATTTATAATATGTATCACGGCCTGTCAAGGTACAAGTAGCCTCTCTTTCAAGATATTCAGCTAAATTATGATGAATAAGAAGGAAAACCTCTTCTTCAGTTAGTTCTGTTTCACAGGCTTCACCATCAAAATATTTCTTACATACTTCACATTGATAGCATTCTATATTTCCTGTATTCTCACAGTCTGGTGTAACTGCCTCTAGATAAACAGGAGTATGTGGAAGAAGCTCGCCACGTGTAACATCAGCTATAGCAATTTCTTTAGTACCATCCTCATCTTTGAAGGCTTTCTCACAAGCAGAGCAATAATAGTACTCTATATTTCCAAGTGTTGTACAGGTTGGATCCTTAGCTGCAACCTTCTCAATTTTATGACCTGCTGGATCAACAAGATCACTTTTTTGTAATTGCTGAGAGCCTTCTGCATCAGCAAAAAGCTTTTTACATACACTACAAATATAGTACTCTATAGTTCCATCATGCTCACAATCAGCTGGTTCTGCTTCTACCTTGTCTAGCTTATGAGCTGCTGGAAGAACAACTTGACTTTCTGTTAATTCCTTCTTCGCATCCTTATCTTCAAAATATTTATGGCAAACCTGACAATTCCAATGCTCAATATTTCCATCTGCTTCACAGTCTGCTTTCTTGGCTTCTACTTTTTCAAGCTTATGACCAGCTGGAACTACAACCTGATTTTCTTTTAATTCTGTTTTAGCAGTGTTGTCTGCAAATAATTTATGACATGCTTGACACTCCCAATACTCAATATTCCCTGCTTTATCACAAGCAGCTTCAACCTTATTATGCTTTGTAAGATTGTGACTTGTCATTTCAGTTACAGTATCTGCAAGACTCACATTATTCTTACCATCTGCATCTAAATAGTACTTATCGCAATCCTTACAGTGCCAATACTCTACATTTCCCTTGTGAGTACAATCGGCATTAACTGCAGCAACTCTCTCGAAGTCATGCGTATGACCACTTGTATCACAAGAAGATAACAGGATTCCACTTGTTAATACTACTAATAATGCGATACATGAAAATAATTTTTTCATATTTTCCTAATATAATTAAAATTGTACTTAATAATTATACCTTCTCCTTTTCTTATATTTTAATTTTATAGTTATGAGTACAACATAACTTTATATCATAGGTTTAATTTATTGAATTTGGATATCATAAACAAATTACACCTTAAAGTGAATGCCAATTTTTTTACAAAAATTAATCTTCATAATTTATTGGCAATATACACACCTTTATTATACCCCCCCCCGTATGATTTTGTCAAGGAGAAATTATAGTGCTAATAGGGTCTAAAATATATAACCAAGGAATAAAAAAAGGACTGTACTTTAACATCGTACAATCCTTTTTTAAGAACCTTTTATGAATGTCTATGAAATTAAATCAAAATACTATTCCACATAGTCTTGCTTGCTAAGAAAACTAAAAAGATCCTTATAATCTCCATGTGGAAAAATATGAATATCCACGTTATTCTTATTGATGAGACAATCCGTTAATAAAAATACCTGCATTCCTAGCTCCCTTGCTATCATATCTTCTCCTACGTCATTTCCTATCATAAGGCATTCATTTGGAGAGTATGGAAAATGACTAAGAATCTCTTCATAATATTTCAGGTTTGGCTTACAATAATGAGAATTTTCATAGCTTGTAATCCAGGAAAAATCCTTATCCTTTATCCCTGCCCAAGCTAGCCTTTTTGTTTGAGCAATCATTGGAAAGATGGGATTTGTTGCTAGGATGAGCTCTACCTTCTTGTCTTTTAAGAATTCAATTAGCTTAAAGGCATCCTTTGTATATCCACAAGTAGACTGGATTTGGTCAAATTTTTCCTCATAAAAGCGTGTGAATAAAGGGATGTCCTTGCTTGCATCAAAGCCAAGATGTATAGAAAATACCTTCCAAAAAACTTCTTCGTTAGTTAAGGTACCCTCATTTTTTACCATGGCTTCTGTTCCCTTCCAAATCCCTTGAATAAGCTCTTTAGGATCATAACCATAGGAGATCATATATTTGCTTATTTCTTCAAAATAGCCTCTAGTGTACTTCTCGATATCCATAGGAAGTAAAGTACCATCCATATCAAATAAAACAGCTTTAATCATATTTTCTTTCCTACTTTAAATATTCTTCTAGATTTGGAAAATAAGGAAGAAGGTAATCCTCAGTATTGGAAATCATTTCCTTGAAAAGCTTCTTGCCATCCTCTAAGGAAAGACTTGAACAAAGTGCCTGATTCATAAAACAAGCAAGGATTTGGTCTAAATCTCTATTCTTAATTCCTTCATATAAGGTATCAATGTTATTTGAAGCCTTCTCTACCATATTTAAGACTGCTAGAGGTAATGGCTTTGAAACAATCGGCTTTACCTGATCATGCTCAAAAATACAGTTTGTTTCTACAATAGAGCCTAAAGGCAACTGTGGACATTGCCCCTGGTTAGGTAAATTTACATTAGAAATCATTACCTTATGACCTAGAATAGCCTTCATTAAATCCGTTGCTTCTTCTCCTGAAGGAACCAGGTTTATCTCCTTTTTCCCTTCAGCTAGTAAAATAGATTCTTCTATTCTTTCCTTCATTTGATTGATTCTAAAATCAACTGTAGTCAAATTAAATTTCCAGTCTTTGACGGTCTTTGGATCAGTTAAATACCAGTGCGGATTGACAAACTCTGCCAAATGCCTATCTCCTGCTGCTGCCAAAGCTCCATAACGCTTGAATAAGTCCATCTTAACCTTATTTCCATAGGCAAAGCAATCTGTCCTAAATTGGAAACGATCAAAATATTCATAGTAGCCTTCTTCATAGTATTTATCCATAAAGCTAGGTAATAGCTTCAATAAATCGATATCCTTATACTTAGCTTCAGTAATCCAAGTGAAATGATTTACACCTGAAGCATCTGTATATATATCCTTACGAGTCGTCTTAATCCCCAATTCCTTTTCTAAGACTAAGCATAGGAAGGTTTGAGTATGGAATACCTCATGACAACAGCCAAAGGCCTTAATCTCTGGAAATACATCATATAGGGTTTTTACACAAATGCTCATTGGATTGGTAAAATTAATCACCCAAGCATTAGGACAAACCTCTTTAATTTTTCTAGCAAATTCCTCATAAATAGGAACTGTTCTCATAGCTCTAAGTACTCCACCAGGACCTGCTGTATCACCTACAGACTGATAGATTCCATACTTTTCAGGCGCATGGACATCACTTCTCATCTCTTCAAAAGTTCCAGGTAGGATTGAAATGACGACAAAGCTTGCCTCCTTAAGACAGTCCTCTAATCTCTCATACACTACATAATCTATTTTAGATAATGTTTTAGGATTTTTGTTGATTCTTTCTCCAATTTTTTGATTTCTTATGGCAGCCTCTATGTCAATATCATAAAGTCCTATTTCACCAGAAAGACCTTCTGATAAAGCTAAATCAGTCATAAAGGTTCTAGCCCACTGCTTAGATCCACCACCTAAATAAGCAATCTTAAATTTTTCCATTTAGATAATCCTCTTTTCTTAAAATATATTCTCTATCTTCAAATTGGCCAAGCTTACCGTTAAACACACCTTCACAGACAAATTGAAAGCCATTTTTTTCTATCACTCTTCTACTTTGAGAATTTCGAATAAAATGACCACAGGTAATAAAGTCTACATTCTTTTCTTCAAATAAAAATTCGATGACTCTATGTACTGCCTCTGGCATAAGTCCTTGTCCCCAAAAGTCTTTGGATAACACATAGCCAAGCTCTAAGCCTCTTTGATTTTCATAGTCTTTAAAATGTTCTTCGTTATATTCCTCTAAACCTAAAGAGCCAATGACTTTCTTTGTTTCTTTATGCACTAAGGCAAACGTATGATGCTCGGCAATAAACTTATCTAAAATCCTCTTACTTTCATACATAGACTTGTGATGTGGCCAGCCTGCCATTTCACCAACACCTTCTACCTTTGCATATTCATTAAAATCCTTTAAGTCATTTTCTTCAAATGGTCTTAAAATGAGTCGTTCTGTTTCTAGTTTTATGCTTCTCACATCAATTCTAACATTCATAATCCTCTCCTCCAATCTTCATTGCAGTTAAAAGTCCATCTAGGCTAGCGCTGATAATCCCTCCGGCATAGCCTGCACCTTCTCCAATAGGATAGATATGCTTTTCAGCTTCTTTGGTTGTTTTATCTCTTAAAATCCGAACAGGAGATGAGCTTCTTGATTCTATACCCACAAGTATTGCATCCTCATCATAAAAGCCCTTAAGCTTTCTATCAAATTCTAAAATTCCTTG
>CAMWJY010000079.1 GCA_947174685.1 uncultured Mollicutes bacterium
GAATATACCTTTGGTAAATCCGAGTTGCGAAGAAGCTTCCAAAAGCGACTTGCAGCTTTTAACTTATCTTTATAAATATTATTATCTTTATCCGCACAAAAATCTTGTAAAAACTGATTCCACTCGCAGCTTGACTTATCATACGTAGCATAAGTCTTATTTCCAAGCTTTACATCTAGTAAATCGCCAAGGGTAAAGTCTTTATCCTTGGATTCTTTTACTGCCTTAACAGTTGCCACCATATCGACAGTAAATTTAAAATCTTCTTCTTTTGTAACTTGAATATAGAAATTTCTAAACCTAGGACCAAAAGTAAAACCACAATCTATTAGACTTGTATCTAGGGTTAGATCTTTAGTAGCACCCTTAGGTAGTTTTTTAGGCTTATGAGGAATTATTATTCCGTTAAAGTAGGATTGAATAATTTGATTTAATTCTCTTTTTTCTCCAATGTACTCTAGATGGAGCTTTTTACATATTTCTTGTAATTCTTCCCTATACCAATAATACTTTATGAATTCATCGTAGGATTTTATTTCTTCAAACTTAGGTCTTTTAACTTCAATCATGTGTATTATGCTCTAGATACGTATGTACCATCAAGAGTTGATACAATCACTTTTGTACCATTTTCTAAGAATGCAGGTACAGTAATTTCTAAGCCAGTTTCTAACACTGCACGCTTACGATCTGTTGATGATCCTTTTACAGCTGGAGTTGTATCAGTTATAGTTAAAGTAACCTTATCTGGAAGACTTACACCAAGAATTTCTCCTTCATAGAAGGTAATATTTACATTGGCTCCTTCAAGCATAAACTTCTTTTCCCAAGCAAGTCTATCTTCAGGAATTTCAATCTGCTCATAGGTCTCCATATCCATAAAAGCTAAAGCTTCACCAGTGTTATAGATATACTGCATTTCCTTACGCTCAATATAGCAACGCTTAAATGCAGAGTCACTTCCCTTTAAAGCAGTTTCTGTAACTGTTCCTGTTCTTAAATCCTTCATCTTAACACGAACATAGGCTACCTTATTTTGAAGAACATGCATAAATTCTAAGATTTGCATCAGCTTTCCATCATATTCAATAACCATACCATTTTTTAAATCATTCGTTGAAACCATTATTTTACTTCCTTTCCTTTCAAACAAAAAGGAGGATAAATCCTCCTAAATGTTTAATTTTTCTTGAATTACTTAATGCAGTAAATAGAATCCTTACCAGCGAATACTGAAGTACCTAAGAATTCACCACGACCATTTAGATCATCTTCAATACGCATTAATTGGTTATACTTAGCAACACGGTCTGTACGGCTTGCTGAACCAGTCTTGATTTGACCAGCATTTAAACCAACTACGATATCAGCGATTGTAGTATCTTCTGTTTCACCAGATCTATGGCTTACGATTGCAGTATAGCCTGCACGCTTAGCCATTTCAATTGCATCAAATGTTTCAGTTAAAGTACCAATTTGGTTAACCTTGATAAGAATTGCGTTTGCAACACCTAATTCGATACCCTTAGCTAAACGCTTAGTATTTGTAACGAATAGGTCATCACCAACTAATTGAATCTTAGAGCCTAGCTTTTCAGTTAAATACTTCCAGCCGCCCCAGTCATCCTCTGCAAGACCATCTTCAATAGTAATGATAGGGAACTTTTCAGTTAGAGGTACATAATACTTGTCAACCATATCTTGTGCATTGAATTGACCACCATCAGCCTTAAGAGTATATAAACCAGTCTTAGCATCATAGAATTCAGATGCAGCAACATCGATACCTAAGCAGATGTCCTTTCCTGGTTCAAAGCCTGCAGCCTTAATAGCTTCAACAACACGCTCGAAAGCTTCAGTGTTGCTACCAAGCTTAGGTGCATAACCACCCTCATCACCAACGCTAGTTACATAGCCGTTAGCCTTTAAAATCTTCTTTAATGCATGGAATACTTCTGCACCCATACGTAATGCTTCCTTAAATGAAGGAGCACCAACTGGTAAAATCATGATTTCTTGGAAATCAATACAGAAATCAGCATGAGCACCACCATTTAAAATGTTCATCATTGGTAATGGTAATTGCTTTGCATTTGATCCACCAAAATAATTATATAGTGGCATTCCATAGTAATCAGCAGCTGCACGAGCACAAGCCATAGATACACCTAAAGTTGCGTTAGCACCTAGCTTACCCTTGTTGTCTGTACCATCAATTTCAATCATCTTCTTGTCGATGATAATTTGGCTTCTAACATCATAACCAATTAATTGTGGTGCGATAACTTCGTTAACATTAGCAACAGCCTTTGTTGTACCTTTTCCTAGATAACGAGACTTATCTCCATCACGAAGCTCTAATGCTTCATGCTCACCAGTAGATGCACCTGATGGTACTAATGCACGTCCAAATGCTCCACTTTCTGTTACAACTTCTACCTCTACTGTAGGATTTCCACGAGAGTCTAATACTTCTCTAGCATAAATGCTTTGAATAAATGGCATAAAATTACATCTCCTTAAGTTTATATTTTTATTGTTTTTTTCTACCAGTGATATTATACAATATTTTCCATATATTTTCCTAGTATCTTAAAATTCATTTTTTAAGAAAACGTTTTTATAAATTTTATTTTTAGGGTAAATTATTAAGAAATTTGTCATATTAGCAAAGATTTTATAGAATTATAAGATGTCCCATTATTTTGGGACATCCTAACAATCATATTCTTTCGTATAAAACTCTTAGTCTTTTATGAATAATTGCCGTAAATAAAACGACTATACTGGAAAGCAGTAAATTAAAAGGAATCACTGCTAAAAATATATAGCATACCATAAAGGTCTCTTTTGTGGCTTCTACCTTGCCAAAGGAAATTAATTTAAAAGCAGCATTAGACATACCGATAAGAGGTGTCATATCCCCTTTAAAGAATAGATGGGTATACCAAGGAATATTGATAAATATGTTTGCAAGTATTGCCATAACAACCCATGAAATAATAACTACTGCAAAAGCAAGAATCGTTTTATTTTTAATATTCAGCTTTTGATAGATTAAACCCGCAGGTATAACTACTGCAAGACCATTTAAAACATCTGCTATTTCTCCTACATAGCCTGTTCCTGTTCCAGGAGGTAAAATCCATTTTAATAGGCATCGTAAAATTACACAAATCGTTGCATCCCATGGACCAAGCATAAATGCACAAATTAAGATAGGTATCATCGAAAAATTAATATCTAAAAAAGAGGGAAAAATAGGAAGTGGAAACTTCACATAACAGTATAAAAGTATAGAGATAGCTGCAAAAATTGCTACAAACGAAATACGTTTAATTGCATTTTTTTTCATAGTTCTTATTTCCTTTCATTAAAAAATATCCCCATATTTCATACGGGGATACTTAAAAACGAAAAATTAATTCAACTTCTCTCATCCAGACTCTACTGTCGGTATAGGAATTGCACCTATTCATGCGCATAAGCGCTCGCGGACTTTACCGCCGGTATGGAATTGCACCAAACCCCGAAGCTATATAGTTAATATTATTTTATATAGAATAATATTCTTTGTCAAGAATTTTATTTTACAATGAGTGACTTAGAAGTCATCTCTGCTGGTATTGCAACCTCAAGTAATTCTAATAAAGTAGGTGCAATATCAGATAATATACCATTTCTTAAATGGATGTTCTTATCAGTTACAACTACTGGAACTAAATTCGTTGTATGAGCAGTAAATGGTTTACCATCAGCATCTAATAGCTTTTCAGCATTTCCGTGGTCAGCAGTAATTAAGGCAACTCCACCTACCTCATCTAATGCTTCAACACAACGACCAACACAGGTATCTACTGCTTCTACAGCCGCGATTGCTGCTGGAATGACTCCTGTATGACCAACCATATCACAGTTTGCAAAATTTAAGATAATGCAATCAAATTCTTTGCTTCTGATTGCTGCACAAACCTTATCACATACCTCATAGGCACTCATATGTGGCTGTAAATCATAAGTAGCAACCTTTGGTGAGTTTACTAAAATACGAGTAGCATTAGGAATTTCTCTATCTGCACCACCATCAAAGAAGAATGTTACATGGGCATATTTTTCAGTTTCAGCAATACGTAATTGCTTTAAGCCTGCCTCACTTACAACATCTCCAAATAAATGATCAAACTTCTGTAAATCAAAGGCTAAAGGTCCTTTTACTGTATCAGCATACTTCATCATAGAAACAAAGAAAATATCCTTTGGAGCATGAGATAAATCCATACGATAAGGCTTTTCAACATTGTATACAATACCTTCTGGATTTGACATACAGGTTGAAATTTGAATAGCACGGTCTGGTCTAAAGTTTGCAAATACGATAGAATCTCCACTTTCTACCATACCCTCTTTAGAGCTTACAAATGGAACCATAAATTCATCTGTAACACCTTTAGCGTAAGAGGCTTCAATTCCTTCAAAAGGATCTGCAAAGAATTCTCCTTTGGCAACGGTCATTGCGTCATAAGCAACCTGAATACGATCATAGTTCTTATCACGATCCATACCATAATATCTTCCACCTACAGTAGCAACCGTAACCTTACCCTCATCTACTATTTTCTTTAAATAAATGCTAGCACTCTTAGGAGCTACATCACGTCCATCAAGAAATGCATGATAATAAACCTTATCTAAGCCTAAGCTATGAGCAAGCTTAGCAATTGCGATGATATGTGATGTATGAGAGTGTACACCACCATCACTACAAAGTCCAAAAATATGGAACTTCTTATGTGTATTTTTTGCTCTAATGATAGCCTCAACAATGGCTTCATTTTGGTTAAATACACCTGTCTTAATTGAGTTATTAATACGAGATAGAGATTGCCATACAATTCTACCTGCACCAATATTCATATGTCCTACCTCAGAATTACCCATTTGTCCTTCTGGTAGTCCTACTGCCTCACCACTAGCATTTAGTGTCTTGGTATCAAATTCTTTGAAAATTCTGTCTAGATTAGGCTTCTTTGCTTGACAAACTGCATTACCATTTGAGCTTTCAGCAATACCATATCCATCCATTATAATTAACATTACTGGTCTTTTCTTCATAATATCCTCCATAAATCCATACGTATTATATAACAAATTCAAAAAAACTTCCATACTTATTATGAAAAAGAATAAAAATCTGATTGTAAAGAAGCTT
>CAMWJY010000080.1 GCA_947174685.1 uncultured Mollicutes bacterium
TAATAGCACGTTTTCTAGCTAATGCTATACCACCAGATTGGATTTCTCCTTCCTTACCAATAATTAAAGGAGTTACCTTCAATATATTTCCGACGATTGCAGTAAGCTTACCTATTCTTCCACCATGCTGTAGATAGGATAATCCATTAATTGTAAAATAACAGCGACCAGTCTTCTTTAAATTCTCTGCAATTGGTAAAATTTCATCTAAAGAAAGTCCGTTTTCCTTCATTCTAACAATTTCTCGAATTAACAATCCTTGTGGGCAAGAAAGCATCGTAGAATCTAAAACCTCAATTCTTGCCTCTGGATGATCATCTAAAAACATATCTCTTGCCATAAGGGCAGAATTTAGAGAACCACTGAATTTCTTGGATATGGTAATACACAAAATATCTTTGTCTAAATTATAAGCTCTTTCGAATTCCTTCATATAATCCTCTGCCGTAGGCATAGAGGTTTTAGGGAAAACTCCTGGATTATCAATTAATTTTTGATAAAAGTCTTGAACAGTAAAATCAACCTTTTCCCTAAGATAATTCTGTTCATCATAAGCAACATAAAAAGGTACAACTCTTATCCCTAGTTTTGATACAGTTTCATCTGCTAAATCGCAGGCACCATCTGAAATTATTTCAAAATCTTTCATCTTTAATTCCTCCTAGGTATTTTTATTATAGCATATTCCTATCCTTTTTCAAATAACATATTTTTTATTCCTTTGATTCGTTGAATTGAAATTCCACTCCATTTAAGGAATTTAGATAAGAATCATTACTCAAACGCTGTGATTGAACAATCACTTTCCTTAAGCTATCACATCCATAAAATGCATCTACTCCGATAAGATAACAATTTCTAGGAATCGTAACTTCTTCTATATTTGTGTAAGCAAAGGCATAGGTTCCTATAGTTAAAGTATTTGTAAGTGTAACCGTCTCTAAGCCTGTACAACCAATAAATGTACCACCTAAAATATCCTCAAGAGTTAACTCAACTGACCTTAAGCTAGTACAATTTTCAAAAGCATTTCTGCCTATCACCTTAACATGAGATAAATCAATTTTTTCTAATCTTTTACAGTTTAAGAAAGCAAGTCGCTCTATCTCTTCTAGGTTCTCACTCAATATAATCTCTTTTAAGTTCGATTTATTCATAAAGGCTCTTGAACGGATTTTGGTTACTGGTTTATCCTTTATACTATCTTTAATGGTATACCTTTTTGCATTACCATAAACCTTATCCACATAATAGGTACGAGCTTCATGATCATATCCATAGGTAATTCTAGGGATACTAAAAAAGCATATTAAAAAGATACCTACGATGCAGATTGCACCAATAATACTGCTCATTATGATAATATGCTTCTTTTGCATGAAGCTTCACCTCCTAATCCATATGTTTATATTGTAACTCGTAAAGATTGTAATATAACCCTTTTTTCGTTAAAAGCTCTTGATGAGTTCCCATTTCCATAATTTTTCCTTTATGCAAAACGATAATATTATCTGCATGCTGAACTGTAGATAATCTGTGAGCAACAATAAGCATTGTACCAACATTCATCATTTTTTCTAAGGAATCCTGAATCAATACTTCTGTTTCTGTATCAATATTGGCTGTTGCCTCATCTAGAATCATAATATTCGGCTTATGAAGTATGGTTCTAGCAAAGCTTAATAGCTGACGTTCTCCAGAAGAAAAGTTATTTCCACGCTCTAACACCTCATAGTCATAGCTTTTATCAAGCTTTTCAATAAAATGAGATGCATTGACATAACGACACGCCTCAATAACCTCTTCATTAGAAAACCTTTCATCACGCATAGTAATATTAGATCGAATGGTACCACTAAACAAGAATACATCCTGTAGCATTTGTCCAACATGACTTCTTAAGCTTTCTAAAGCAATATCTCTAACATCTATTCCATCTATACGAATTGAACCCTTTTGAATCTCATAATTTCTTACAATGAGGGCTAGGATAGTAGTCTTACCAGCACCTGTTGCCCCTACAAAGGCTACAGTTTGATTTGGTTCTATAGTGAAGGATACATCCTTTAATATCCAATTCCCTTCATTATAGGCAAACCATACATGGTCGAATTCAATTCTACCTTCAATATGATCTAATGTGATTGCATCTTCTTTATCTAATATCTGAGCCTTCATATCCAAAATTTCAAAGATACGCTCAGAGGAAGCAAAGGCAGATTGTAGCTGATTGAACTGGTCAGCAAGCTGCTGGATTGGGTTAAAGAACTGACCATTATACTGGTAAAACTTAACTAAATCCTTAGATACTAGGGTTTCATTGATTACCATATAAAAACCATTATACAGGATGATGATATGACATAGAACATATAAAACATAAATTGCTGGTCTAAAGACACCAAAAATTAAAACCTCTTTGATGCTGTTTTTCTTTAAATCCCTGTTCTTCTTGTTAAACTCTAAGGTTTTCTTTTCCTCTTGATTGAAAATTTGAGTAATTTTCATACCACTTAAATTTTCAGATAAGAAAGCATTCATATTCGAAACAGACCCTCTAACCTTACGATATTGTCTTCTAGATATCTTATTAAATAGAATTGACATCGCAATTAAGAATGGCATCACACAAAGGATATAAGCAGTTAAAAGCGGTGAAATAATGAGCATCATAATGAGAACAAAGATAATCGTAAGAATATACCTAATTAAATTTACAATTACATTTGTATAAAGCTCATTAATCATATTGACATCAGAGGTAACTCTTGTCACAAGCTTTCCAACTGGAGTTGCGTTAATTTGAGCAATTGCTAAACCCTCAATTTTAACAAATACTTCCTTTCTTACATCCCTGACAATTCTCTGTCCTGCCTTTTGAAGCATCATAGAGTTAAAATAATTTAAGAAGGCACTACCAGCTACGATAGCTGCATAACAACAGATTAAAATGATAATAAAAACCATTTTTTCCTGATATGTCTTTTCTACGTTATCTAATATTCCGATAAGCTCTCCTTCTAGATAAGCTGGTGTTAAATCTACGATTACAAGAATTGCTGTGAAGAGTAAGGATAAGATAAAGCTCCATTTTTCCTTTGCAGCATACTTTAATAATCTCTTTAATACCGTTCTATCCTTATAGGTGCGAATATTTTTGTTATCATCAAACTTTTGCATTATTCGTCACCTCCATTGATTTCAGCCTCTAAAGACTGCAGATGAACCATCTCTTGGTATAATGGACAGCTAGAAAGTAGCTCCTCATGTCCTCCAACACCAACGATAGCCCCTTCATCCATAACGACAATCAAATCTAGAGTTTTCACTGTAGAGATACGGTGAGCAATCATAATGGTTGTCTTACCTTCTCTTAGATTTCTTAGATTAGATAGAATAGTTTCCTCTGTCTTCGTATCTACGGCAGATACAGAATCATCAAAAATTAAAATAGGAGGATTTTTTACAATGGCTCTTGCGATAGAAACCCTCTGCTTCTGACCACCTGAAAGAGTGACTCCACGCTCTCCTAAAATCGTGTCATACTTCTCTTGAAACTCTAGGATATTGCTGTGAACATCTGCTAGCTTAGCTGCAGAAACTATTGCTTCTTCATCTAGCTTCTCATAGGCGAAGGCGATATTATTAGAAATTGTATCACTAAACAAGAAATTATCCTGAGGAACATATCCAATAGCCTCTCTTACCTTTTTAAATGGTATATGCATAATGTCCTTATCATCAATGAATATTTGACCATCCTCTAGATTATAGGTACGAAGTAATAAATCCACAATTGTTGTTTTTCCACAGCCTGTCTTACCAATAATACCAACCATAGTTCCTTCTGGGATTACTAAAGAAATATCAGAAAGGACTGTATTAGATCCATCTGGATACTGGAAGTTTAAATTCTTAAATTCTATCTTACCACGGATTTGGTCAACATCTTCTACATCTGTATCTACAATCTCAATTTTTTCAGCTAAGAATTCATCTACACGATTTAAAGAAGCCTTTGCCTGGGCACGCATATTGATGAGCTGTGCTACTGCCATAAATGGCCATATAACAGCATCAAAATAGCCAATAAATTCCCACATCTGACCAACTGTAAATTCCTTTCCCATAAAGCCATTTAAAACAAAATAGGAGCCTCCTGCAAAAAGTAAAAGGAATATGGATGAAATAACAACAGTAAGTAAGACATTTAAAAGTGTTGAATACTTCACATAATTTATATTTTTTGCACGATTCTCTTCATTGATTTTATCAAAGTGCCTAATCTCATGAACTTCCTTTACAAAGGCCTTTACAACCGCAATACCACTGAAATTTTCTTGGGTAAAATCAGATAATGCTTCATAGGCTTCTTGTCGTTCCTTAAATTTTTCCTTTAATATACGACCAACGATTCCAGAAATCACTGCAATCAAAGCCATTGGGATAATACCAAAGCAGGATAATATCCAATTGGTGGTAAACATTCTATATAACGCAAAGCTACCTAAGAATACAGCATCTATTGCCATAACAGTACCACTACCAAAGGATTGTCTAATGACTTGTAGGTCATTGGTAAATAGTGCCATTAAAGCGCCTGTCTTATGATGCTTATAATATGCATTAGACAAGCATAAGGAATGCTTAAACATCTGTTCACGTACATCTGCTTCAATTCTAGCAGCAACACCAAAAATACAATATCTCCATGTAAAACGACCTACAAACATAATTCCTGCAATAAATGCAAGCTCAATCATAAGCCTTTTTATTCCTTCAGGATTATTGAATAAAGAGTTAGGATCTGCTTTTGCTTCCTCACCAATTCCATCAAGAATTTCTCCACAAATTCTTGGAATCTCCAGCTGGAACCAGTTTACAGCAAGTAATGCTAATAAACCAAAAAGGAAAAAGAAAAAATATTTTCCATAATATTTATTTACATTCTTTCCAAAGATCATACTATTCCTCCTTCATACATACTTCTAAAACCGGCTTCTCCTTCACAATTTGGAAGTAAGTCTGCTTCCCATCTGCTTTTTTGCGAATAGACAAGGTATCTCTTTCTTTTGCTTCGCTTAGATAATGAAGCTCCATAGAAGCTACCTTCATATGATCTAACTCCTCTAAGGTATAGCCATCAAATAAAATACGCAAATATTCTGCATTATTGACATGTCTAGAATAATCTA
>CAMWJY010000081.1 GCA_947174685.1 uncultured Mollicutes bacterium
ACTACATAGCCATTTGGATTCTTTGCTTTTACCCATTTGCTAATTTGATTTAATAACTCAATATTTTTTGTTTGGCTGTTCAAATAATAATACTTTACAGCATCTAATCTAAAACCATCAACACCCTTATCCATAGAGAAATCTATAATAGACTTAAATTCTTGACGTACCGTTGGATTATCACAATTAAATTCAGGCATATTATCAGAGAAATTTGCTTCGTAATAAAAGCTTCTTCCTGTAGCCTTTTGATAACCTGAAGGAGCAACTTCTCCATCATAAAAACTATAAAAATCCTTATAAGCATCCTCTTCTTCAGTCAGCTGCATCCCCATAAGGTATTTTTGATGTGCTGTTGCTGACTTATTGAACCAAGGATGATTTATGCTGGAATGATTTAAAACCAAATCCAATATAATTTTTATATCTTTTTTGTGACATTCTGATATGAGTTCTTCTAAATCCGACATTGTACCATAAGAAGGATCAATTTCATAATAATCCTTAACATCATACTTGTGATAAGATGGGGAAGTATTAATTGGCATTAACCAAATTCCAGTAAATCCTAAATCCTTTATATAATCTAGTTTACTGATTACTCCCTGTAGATCTCCTTTACCATCACCATTTGAATCATAAAAGGAGCCTACGAATATCTCATACCAGTTACGATAATTATCATCTACTTTATTCAATGTAGTTAAGTCCTCTTCAATACGCGTTCCATAAGGTGCATTGTTTTGCTTTACACAGCTTGTACAAACTATAAGAGCTATTAAGCATACTACAGATAAGCATCGTCTTAAAATTTTCATACGACCTATCCTTTTACAGCTCCGCCTGTAACTCCTTCAACATAGTAGCTTTGTAATGCGAAGAATAATATCATAATAGGAATAGATACGATTACAGCTGCCGCACAGAATATTGGGAAATAAGATGTTCCTGCTTCCTTACTAAGCATTTGCTGTAAACCTACTGCAACGTTAAATAGCTTGGTATCGCCACCCGCCATTACAGATGCTAGCATATAATCTCCCCAAGGGGCAGTAAATGCTAATAATATAGTATAAACCACGATCGGTTTAGATAACGGCATGATAACACGCCAAAAGATTGTATTTTTGTTTGCGCCATCAATCATGGCAGCCTCATCTAGTGAGGTTGAAATTGTATCAAAGTATCCCTTTGCTACATAATAATTCATTACACATCCGGAAATATAAACCAAAACTAAACCAAATAAAGCTGGCATACCTTGATTTAAATTTACCTGTTTTAATATGTAATAGGTAATAATCATACCTAAGAATCCTGGGAACATACCGATGATTAGAATTAATCTCATATATCCCTTACGTGCTTTAAATCTTAATCTAGAAAATGCATAAGCACTAACTAAAGTAAGAACTGTATTTAACACAGATACAACTAAAGCAATAATGAATGTATTCAAATACCAACGCCAGAAAGGATATGTCTTAGCTAAAGATACTTCCTTTCCTCCAAGATTCAATACAAGGTTTTGATCAAATAAAGCTCTATAATTATTTATTGTCCATTTTTCAGGAATAATTAAGGATGCTTCATATGTAGTCGCAAAGGATTGTATAACCAAATAAACAAAAGGGAGTAACCAAATGAGAGACATAATAATCAAAATAATATAAATAATTGTTTTGCTTGTAATCTCTCTTGCCTTTTTGCCTCCAGACATTCTTGGATCTGCAAATAAACTAAATTTCTTATCTGGCATCATTGGAAATCACCTTCATTCTTTACAGCGTTTGTTCTATTGTAAACTATAGATGAAATAGATGCTAATACAATAAATATAACAATACCTATTACAGAAGCAACACCATAATCCTTTGAATTTGATGTCATAACCATCTTATACAACCATGTAATCAATAAGTCAGTTTGTCCTGCACTATATATTTTAGATGCATCTATTAGATTACCATTGATGTTAGTAAACATAGGGTTACCACCAGATAATAAGTAAATAACATTAAAGTTATTAATATTACCAACAAAGTTTGAAATCAAATATGGGCCTGTAACAAAGAACATATATGGTAATGTAATTTTTGTATACATTTTTACTGGATTAGCTCCATCAATTCTAGCAGATTCATACAAATCTGCAGGAATATTCATTAATATACCTGAACACATCAACATAGTATATGGGATACCTATCCACATATTAACTACAATAATTGTGATCTTTGCAACTAAAGCATCATCTAAGAATTTAATTGGTGAAGAAATCCAACCCCAATTTAACAATAAAGAGTTGATACCTCCAGTTTCTGATAAAAGCTTAGATAAGAATAGCAAAGAAATAAATTGTGGTACAGCTATTGTGGTAATTAAAATAGTTCGCCATATTTTCTTGAAACGTATTCCCTTCTTATTGATGAGCATAGCAACAATCATTCCAAAGAAATAGTTTGTAAAAGTAGCAAATATAGCCCAAATCAAAGTCCACAATAAAATTCGGCTAAATACATGTACGAATGCTTCGCCACCATCTCCTGCCAATCCGAATAACCGTTGGAAATTATATAATCCCACCCAGTCAAACAGATGCTTGGGGTTCATGTAGGTAGAAGAATAGTTTGTAAAAGCAACCAAAATCATAACAAATAATGGTAGTATCGTAAATAAAACTAAGCCTAAAGTTGGGAAGGATAGTAATACCTTATGGAAATTTCTTCCTACAAGGCTTTTCACTGTATCCTTATCTGTAATTCTTTTTCCTATTTTATTTAAGTTTTCTAGCTCATTATTTTCTCTAACTTGAATAGACCATAAAAAGATAAGAATTCCTATGAAAATGAACGTTAGAACCAAATTCATCATTAGCATTAAACTATCATCACCGATAGTTGTTGTAATTCTTACATAAGCGTCAATTTCAGCATCATAATATTCTGCTGCTTGGCTAACATATCCAAAGGTTCCTATTTTTGCAAATGCAGGTCCACCTGTAGAAATCATAAAGTAGATGAATACTATTTCATATAATAGGTAAAGGAATCCCTTTATATACTGCTTTCTAAATATATGCCCAAATCCCATTACAAAGAATGAAACTTTTGTTTTCCAGTCTCCACTGACAAAAATTTCACCTGTATGAACAAAGAAATTTGCAATACTTCTACCGATTTGTTTTAAAAAGTTTAAAACAGTCACAGATAAAAAGTGCCAAATTCCTTTTGGAATAGCACATAAAAGACTTCCTAGCTTATAGAAAAATCTTTTATATGAAGGAAGGGCAAGATATTCGATTGTAGTCATAAATCCACCTCTTTCTTCCAAAAAGAGCATAGACAGGCATATTTCAGCCTGATCTATACCCGCACTTTAATATTATTATTGAGCGCCTCTTACGCTGTCATTAAATGCCTTTACTGCTGCAAGAAGGTCAGCATCAGTTTTAATAGTTCCATCAGCAAATGCAGTTGTTAAAGTTGCTGGAGCGTTCCAGAATTGATCAGGTACTGCAGTTTGAGCATGTGCATTCTTAGCTTGTTCAACTAAGCACTTAACATTTTCATTATCTACAACTCTTTGTTCAGCAGCTGCAGCCTTGTTACAAGGTGCAATACTTGCATGATCAAATCTTTCTAATTGACATTCCTTATCAGATAAGAACTTAGCTAATTCATGAGCTGCTTTTAAACGAGTAGTATCTTCTCCAGCTCTTCCTGGGTTAACACCAAGTAACTTACCACCTAAGAAAGCACCAAGGTTCTTTGTTTCACCATCAACTGTAATTGTTGGCATAGGAGCACATGCATAGTTATCACCTAATTCTTTTTTATATGCAGCGATATCCCAAGTACCAGCAATACATCCAATGAACTTGTTTGCAGGTGTTGGAGCATTCATTTCATTTGACCAAGATGGATGATCCATAATTTGCTTAATAGCCTTTGCAGCTTTTACGCCCTTTTCACCATCAAAATTAGCTGTAATATTCTGAACACTTCCATCCTCATCAAAAGACATAGAATAGTCAGCACCGAATGTAAACATTGCAGCACCACCCCAGAATGCTTCTTTTAGATTATATCCAAACTTTAAGCCGTTTTCTTTTGCGATTTCTAAAATCTTCTCAACAGATTTAGCATCCTCTGGATTAGTGATAACTGATTTGTCATATTGGAAATAATATGTGTTATCACCAGTGTATGGATAAGCATAAGTACTTCCATTAAATGAAGCTAAGTCAAAGCCTAATTCACTATTGTTATCTTTAACCCACTTAGCTTGTGTAGGGGTAAGTCTTGCTAAAGCACCCTTTTGATATAAACCAGTAATCTTATCAGATGCAAATTCGAATACATCTGGTCCGATAGTCCAGTCTTGAACTTCACTATCTACTTTATCAGGACCATGTTCAACGTAAGTGATATTATAAGTATTCTTATCACCAAGATCTTTTCTTGCTTTCTTGAATTTTTCAAATAAAGTTTCGTTAAAGTCACGATCTGATGCAGTACCAGAATATTCTAGTTCAATTGTTTTCCCCTCTCCGGTTAATAATTCATCTGTTGGTGCTTCTTCTCCACAGCTAGCTAGTCCTACTGCTAGTAATGAAACAGCACCTAGAGCAAATAATTTTTTCATTTTTTCTTCCTCCTCAATTTTTAAATATTTGCTTTTAATAATAGAAAGCTAAGAAATAAAAACATTATCTATAACCCCTCTAGTAATAATTTTTATTTCTTTTTCTTAAGCTTTCTATAAATTTATTAAAATAGGATTTCTCCTAGTTCAATACAGAGTATGTATCTTCCAATATAGCCTTTTATAATCAAAACCAAACAAATCTGGCTGGACTGACCTTTTAAAGGTTAAATTAGATTCGATAAATATGGTCTTTAAACCTAATTCTTTAGCTGGAAGGATATCACATTCAATATCATTTCCAATCATAATTGCTTCTTGCAATTCAAAATCCTTCATAGCATTTTGGAAGAATTCTAAATTTGGCTTTTTAACACCATATGCTGATGAAATAGCAATTCCATCAAAATATTTATCAATTTTAAATTTTTTCAATTCAGGTAAAGTAAATGCTTCTTGAGCATTTGATAAGACATAAAGAGGAATCCCCTCATTTTTTAATCTTACTAATAATTTCTTTACCCCTTTATAA
>CAMWJY010000082.1 GCA_947174685.1 uncultured Mollicutes bacterium
AATTATTATAAAACAGGCGATTTGTCACTTTCAAAATGACACAAATGATTACAATCAGTGTTAAAATATTAAGTGAAAAAAGAGGGGGAAAATTTATTTCCTATTTTTTGACAATATTTTCTGTATTTAATTGCTAAAAAAGGTAAATTATGGTAAAATATTGCTAGATATTTGTCGCCTATTGTAATCATCAATGGAAAGGCAAAACGATAAGTCTAATATCGAGAAAAAATTTTTGAGGAGGGAAAAGTACAAGTATTTAGACTATATATTGTACTTTGATGTTATGAAAACACAACAATATATTACATCACATAGGTTCCGTGTGAAAAGAGCAGAAGCTTATCGTAAGGAATCACCAGAAAGAATTTCTATTTTTGATAGAGAGGCTTTAGTAGAATTTTATCTTTTAGAAGATGTGGTTCGTCTTTATGAATTTAGATTAAGAAATGAACACCAAAAGGTTGTCGACACTAGAGCGGGTCAAAAAGCTACAAATCTTAATTTAGAAAAATTCACTGCTATAATTAATATTTTTAAAGCCGCAATTGAAGTTGCTTGGGCGGAGATAACTTCAGGAAATTACAGTTCAGTTTGGAAAGCAATTCCAGAGCATGCTCTTATGAAAGCGGCTGGTAGTATCAAATACTTACCAGAATTAAGAGAAATAGCAGTTAATTTATTAAAATCTCTTTCTAGTGATGCATTAAATGCTTCTTTACAAAACAAAATGCTTGATTCTGCTCTTGATGAGTTAGAAGATCATGAAGCAAATGTTCGTAGAGTAAGAGATATTCCATCTACAGAAGAAATAGAGGAAATAATAAAAGCTGTGGAAATAGCTATTCCAGACAAGAAAAAAATACAAATTTAGTTTAAAAGGAGAAAGGTAAAAATGGCAAAAAAATTAAGTAATGAAGAAAAAATTATTGGGGCATTAGACAAATTAGATAAATCTTATAGAGATTTACAAAAGTTTGGTGCTAAATATGACTATCATATTGATCAAGCAGCTATGCGTGGAGATGATGCCAGAGCAAAGCAATTAATCAAGCAAAAGATTGGGGTTTATTCTTTAGCGGAACAATTATCTACGTTAAAGGCTAATATAGAATTAGGCGCATATACATCACAAGTTGCATCTAATCTTGCATCTCTTCCTGACGCTATTGCAGGATGCAAAGGCTTATTAGCAGAGTCACCAAACTTTAAAAAGCTTGGTGATAGCATAAAGAGAATTTTTAAGGATATGCAAAAGCCTGCAGATGAAATAGCAAAATTAAATGGTATCCTGGATGGAGTTCTTGCTCCAAAAGCAGAGGCAAGTACTTTAACGAGTCGTCTTGATGGCGTAAACGAAGAGGAAACTTCAGATCAATTTAAGGCTGAATATGCAGCTATGATGGAAAGAATTAAAGCTAAAGTTACACCAGAAATGATTTCTAAGCCTGTTGAACATGTAGATGCTGCAACAGGTGATATAGATTATGCTGGTATTGTTGAAGAAGAAAATAAGAAAAAGTAAGGTGAGCATTTATGGCAGAGGCGAGCATGATTAGTATTTTTAATAGTAAAGTTAGCGCATTTAATAATGCACTTAAGAATGAAGATTCTGATTTGATTTGCGAAATTGGTATTGATATGCTACGTATTGCATTAGATGAATGTGCCAAACCCAATGTTAGTACAACAATTAAAGACACATATAAAAAGCAAGCGATAACAGCCTGTGCTCATATTGCAAACGCTGTGAAAAGACCACGTCAATCATTTCAATCTTATGGTGAAGCTGGGAGTGAAAATGATCCCTATTATGTAAAGAAAGAATGGTTTTCAAGTGAAGTTCCCAATTTGAATTTCACTAACATAATAGGTGTACAAGAGGTTAAGGATGCTTTTATGGTTGATGTGGTAGCACCACTTCGACCAGAATTTAGAGAGATTTACAAAAAATTCCGAGGCGATCAAATGGGAAGTCAAATCTTACTCTATGGTCCTCCTGGAACTGGTAAGACACATATAGTTAAGTGTCTAGCTGGTGCATTGAACTGTAAAATTGCAGTTGTTCAAACAAGTGAAGTTTTAGCTAGTGTTGTTGGTGTTGCCGAGAAGAACATCAGAGATGTTTTTGAGCAAGCTGCCGAGCTAGATCGTTGTATTATTTTCTTAGATGAAATTGATAGTATTTGCAGTGATAGAAATTCAGATGACTCTCGTCATACTAAATCCATTCTTACTACAATGTTAACTTGTATGGATGGTTTTTTAAAGACTAAGAAAGATGGGCAACTTAGAATTATTGTTGCTGCAACAAATTTACCATGGAAATTAGATTCTGCTTTAAAGCGTGGCGGTAGATTTGAAACACAAATCTATGTGCCGCTACCAGATGAAAAAGCAAGAGAGAAGTTTATAGAGTTAGAACTTTCTAAGCTTCCTCATAGTGTAGAGGTTACTACAAAAGAACTTGCAAAAATGCTTGAGGGATATTCAGGTGCAGATATTAAGGCTGTAATGAAGCAAATTGCAAATGAGCCTTTAAGAAGAGAGGTTAAGAATATTTTAAACCCTGAAATTAAGCGACCTTTAGGTGAGGTAATCACAAAAAGAGATTGCGAGAATGTAATAAAGAATTATATTAATGGAATTACACCAGAAATGTTATTACGCTTTGAGGCGTACGATAGAGGCATTTCATATGAAGAATTAGTAAAGGTGTTAAAAAGTAAAAATGAGTAAAAGGAATATTATTGCAACGTATTATACTAATGCGAAAGAATTAATCAAACAAAAGAATCCTATGGCAGCACGATCATACGTTTTGCAGATATTAAATGCTGCTGTCCAGACGTACAACTCTGCTACGTCTATTTTGCTTAAAGCTAAGACAGCAGCATTTTTGGATAGATGGATACTAGTTTCAAAGGACTTGTATGATAAAGGAATCACTGATTATGTGTTAGAATGCTTTGATTTGTTACAACCATTAGAAACTAAAACACCTGAACCAAAACCAGATGCAGTTTCTAAACAACAAATGGAACCATCTGATGATTCAATTGATTTTCAGGGATTGATAGAAGAAACTTCTAAGACACAAGGCTGGTGCGCTGATTTATTTAATAAATATAAATCTGCTGTTGTTCAGCTTGCAATTGAAACCTCTGATAATAGCACCACTGGTACAGGATTCATTATCTCAAATAAGGGATATCTATTAACAAATGATCATGTGGTTTATGATGAGGAAAATAAGAATTATTATAAGAAAATAAAAATGTCGTTTATTGGTAGTAAGAAAAATTATCCAGTTGATGTGTTATTTTCTGATAAAAAAACAGATATTGCGTTATGTAAATTTAATTGTACAGAGGTAGAAGATTTTTCGGTTGTTAAAATTATTACAGATTATAATAAGCTATTACAAGGTGCAGATTGCTTGGTAATTGGGAATGCCTTTGGAATGGGACTTGCTCCATTTACGGGTGTTGTAAGATTCACTAAAAATAGTAAAGGCGATTTGGTTTATACAGCACCTTCTAATCCAGGTGATTCAGGAGGTCCAGTTCTCAATCGACAAGGAGAATGTATAGGAATTAATAAGTCAAAAATGGTTGCTGTTAATGGTGTTTCTGCTGAAGGATATGCAAATGCAACCTCTGCTGAAATTATCAACCAAATTTTAAACAAATGGATAAGTAACAATAATATTGATTTATAGAAAGGTGACAAATAATGGAGTTTAGAGATTTATTTAGGGATAAGTACAGAGTGGCTTTACTAGCCGCAAGAGAGAATAATCAAGAAGGAGCTTTAGCAGGCTTAATTGATTTATGTAATCTTTTTTCAGAGCAGTATAAAAAAAATAATGGAGATCCAATTCTTATTAAAGCTAAACTCTGCTATTGGAAAGAGACTTTCGAAAAGTATGTATACATAATTCGTAAATTTGGACTAGGTGATCGAAGAGTTCAGAAATTATTCGGACTTGTAGAAGATCAAAATTTGCCATCTTTTGCGGATATAATAAAGGGAGAAGGTAAATTAGATGTTTCTGAGGACGCCGGCTCCTCAGAACATATTTCTATAGAGGGAATTATTCCTCCAAGTGTCCCTGAAGAAATACCAGAGGAAAAACAAATTGAAAATCCAACTCCTTTAGCTCCTCTAATGGAAAAACCACAAATTCCTATAGTGCCTTTTAATGAAAAGCCTGTCTATAATCCAGAATGTTTAAGAGATTTTATAGGCCAAGCTCATATTGTAAAAGCACTATTAAAGGAAATTGCTATTGCGAAAAATGAAGGAAGAAAACATCTTGATAATATTTTATTATTTGGTAATCCTGGATTAGGAAAAACCACTTTGATGAAATTGATTGCAGATGAACTGGGTGTTAAATTTGAATTGCTAGATTGTTCACAATTTAGAAACAGTCAACAATCTTTAAAAGCTTTACAGAATTTCTTTATGCGAATAGCAAGAGATAATGAACCTGTAGTTATAGCATTAGATGAAGTACATATGCTTACAAATGAACTTCAATCAAGTTTACTAACATTATTAAATAATCGTGTTTATGTTTCACCTTTAGATGTGAATGGACAATGCAAACGTATCCCTATTGAGGAATTTACTTTTATTGCTGCAACAACAGATGATGATAAAGTTTTAGATACAATTAAGAATAGATGCCTTAGATTAACGTTCCAATTGGTAGATTATACTTTTGATGAATTAAAACAGATTTATAAAAACAAAGTAATGTCCAAAGGATTAACAATAACAGATGAAGCAATTGAGACATGTATTCCTCGTAGTCGTGGTGCTATTCGTTATGTTAATTCTATTGTTGATGGACTCAATAATGCTTTATACAATGATGAAGGCATTCGTGTATCTACAAATATAGATTTAGATCTTGCATTAGCTTATTTTGAAGAAAAAGGGATTGATGCAATAGGTTTAGGAAAGAAGGACATTGAGATTCTCAATGTTATAAAGGAAGAAACAAGAGGAACAATTAGTGCTGATGTTTTATCAGCTAGAGTCGGATTGGAAACAAAAAAATATCAATCAGAATATGAAAGATATTTGATTAAGATTGGATTTATTTCAGTAACAGGTAGAGGAAGAAGTCTAACTGAAAAAGCAATAGACTATTTGAGGGAGGAAT
>CAMWJY010000083.1 GCA_947174685.1 uncultured Mollicutes bacterium
GCAGAAAAAGAATACAATGATGATGAAAAAATCATCCAAATAGGAGACCATCATATGGAAAGCAATTCTTCATTTATTATCAAAAATGATAATTATGCTCTTACCGCTTCAAAATATAATGGAAGACAAACACTCTGGGAAAAGAACGTGAAGAATAATGAGAATATGGAAATACGATTTGATTTGAGTATTTCAGCAGGATATGCAAAAATTGTATTTATTGATGGTGAAAATAATATAACCATTTTAGCAGAATGCACACAGGATGGTTCTACTAATGAATCTGGGAGTGAAACAGTTTCTTTAACAAGTGGTCGAAATCGAATTAGAATCGTTGCATATGATTGCCAAGATTTGAATTTGAAATTTGATTTTTAGGATTATATTTTAAAGGTAGTTTTACTATAAAAAGCCCTCGAACAGTTCAATTGTTCGAGGGCTTTTGTCTTTATTAAAGTGTCTTTTTTAGTACGATTAAGATTCTTTCATCCTCTGCTTGGAAATCCTCATTAAAATCACCACTCATTTTTACCACTTCAAAGCCTGGAAAGGCTAGACTTTCTAAAGGATGATAATATTCAAAGTAAGTTTCTTCTAATTTTAATTTTCCTTCTTTAATGTGAATTGAATGCTTAAGAGTAGAAGAATCTACCTTTTTTGTGGTCCACTTGATTGAGTGAGTTGGATATTTTCTTTTATAGTGATGATGCTTATATTCTTCTAATAAAGCCTTTGAGAAAATATCAAAAATAAATATTCCATTTGGATTTAAATGCTGATGCACAGAGGAAAATAGATTTTGAATATCTTCCTTTGTTTTTAAAAAATTGACAGAATCAAAGAAGCAAGTGATGACATCATAGGTCTTATCTAAGCTAAAGCTTGTCATATCCCCTACATAGAAGGGAATATATAAATGATTCATCTTTGCCTTTTCCTTGGCAATTTCAATGATAGATTCAGATAAGTCTAATCCTTCAACAGTATAGTTTTTTAAGCTTAATAAAATGGCTAAGGTACCACTTCCACAGGCTAAATCTAGAATAGAAGAGGATGGATTCAAATAAGGTTCTATAAAGTCTAACCAGAGAGTATAATCTAGCTTTTCATAAACATCATCATAATAATAGGCAAATCGATTATATGCATTCATTTTTTCACCTTTAAGCCTTCAAGAATTTTTTTATCAATATCAATGTAAATCGTTTTTTGTTTTGTATAGGTGACAAAGCAATTTCTTTTTCCTGGAATCTTTTTGATGTTTCTCACCTGTGTATAATCTACCGGAATAGAAGAGGATTCATTAAGGGAAGAATAATTTGCAGCTAGCATGGCAGCAGTTCTACATAAATTTTCTGTTAGCTCATTTGTAGAAACAATAACATGGCTGCCACTTGCATTTTGAACATGAAACCAATAATCAGTAGACTTGGCAAGCTTATGGGTTAGATATTCATTTTGTAAATTATTTTTCCCTACGTAGATGAGAGTGTCCTCTACAATATAGGTTAAGTAATTAGGCTTTGCCTTTTTCTTTGATTTGAGTGGAGCGTCTAATAAATAACGGTTTTCTATGAGCTCCTGTTTGATTTCTATAGCGTCATTAATGCTTGCACATTTGAGCTGAGCTAGAAGCATTTCAAAGTATTCAATTTCACTTTCTGCAAGCTTTAATTGTTCCTCAATATAATGTATTGCAGTCTTCATTTTTTGATATTTCTTATAGTATCTTTGACTATTGGTAATGATATCATACTTAATATCTAAATCAATAACCTCCTCTTGATTACTATAATAGTTGAAAACAGACACTTTAGATTCTTTGGCTTTCAAATTGGAATAGCCTAATAGAAGATCTCCCTTGATTTTATATTCTTCAGCATGAGAGGCTTCAATCGCTTCTGTTTTAAGCTTTTTTATTTTCTTTTCATTTTTATGAATCTGTCTTTGAATAAAGGAAACAAGATCATTCGTTTTTGATTTGATTTTGGATTGATTGTCTGCTTGAAAATAATACTCATCTAATAGCTCAGATAAAGAAGAATGTGCTTCATTATCAAGTTGAGTTAAAGGAATATAGTAAAAGTCCTTTTTCCCTGAAGCGGTTGTAAAGCTAGAAGGAGAAGCCTCTAGCTGTAAAAGCTCGTAAAAATGAGAGATGGCTTGTTCCTTTGTGTATGCAAAATCAGCAAGAGCCATAGACACCCCTTCTAGGGTATTACAAAGCTGTCTAGGAGATTCAATTTTTAAATCTTCTAATTCCTTTAAGGATAAAGCATAAGGATTGAGTTTGCTACCTTCTGGGAATTGATAAATCGCGTTTGGTAGCATGGTACGTCCAAATTCTGTAATGCCTGTATGCTTTAATACCTCTAGGATTCGGTAGGCTTCATCTGTTAAAATAAGATTAGAATACCTTCCCATAATTTCACAGATAAGGTATTTATGTGTGAAATCTCTCATTTCATTGTAGCCTGCAAGCTTAAATATAACAATCCTATCATTTTTATATTGATATAAGTCCTCAATGAAAAATCCTTCCATATGCTTTCTTAAAAACATAGTTAAGCTTTTGGGATTGGTTGGTGAATCATAGGCTTTATTTGTAATATGAATTCTTGCAAAATCACAGGAAAGACTTATCATTAAATTATAGTTTTGATGGTTGGCACGAATAGTCAAAATAAAGTCTGTGTCTCCAGACTCCATAACCTTGGATATTCTACCAGTTTTTAAGATATCTAATTCTTGAATTAGCTTATGTAAAAATATTCCGTCAAAGCTCATCATCATCACCATCTTTAAGTATAGAATAAATTTTATCATTTATAAAACATTAAAATGGATATTTCTTTTATTCTTACAAAAAATATGATAAAATGAATAAAAGGAGCTGATTTTAATGGCTTGGGGTAGAAAAAAGATTTTAGCTAGATTAGGACAATATTTAGAAAACAAAAGGATTCCTTTTGAGTATGATGAAGAAAACTTAAAGCTTCAACTAGAATTATACTTTGAAAAGCTTTCTTATATGCTATATCCTTATATCTCAATAGAAGATAACCTTTGTAGTCTAAATATTAATGTTTCTGAGCATTCCTTAAAGGGCTTTAATTATGAAAAAATGAATGCCTTTAATAGAAAATCTAAATTTTTTAAGGCCTTTATTACAGAAGAAGGAATCGTGAGTTTAGAGTATAGATTTATTTTAAATGAAATTGATGGAGAGGCTTTTGATGCAATTATAGACAGCTTATATGCAGTTGAGGAGCTAATTGATACCTTATAAAAACGCTTTTGTAGGTTTTTTTCTTGTATCCTTTTCAAGTTAGTGATAAAATAAATCAAAGGGAAGGTAGTAAGCAATGAAATTAAATGACCGCGGTTTACTAGTTGTTATATCAGGCCCCTCTGGAGTTGGTAAGGGGACAGTGCGTAGAGCTCTTTTTAATATGCCAAACAACAATTTAGTTTATAGTGTTTCTATGACAACAAGAGAAAAACGGCCAGGAGAGGTCGACGGAGTAGACTATTATTTCGTATCTAAGGATGAATTTAAGAAACGTAAAGCTGAGGGTAAATTTCTAGAAACTGCTGAGTTTGTAGGAAACTATTATGGTACACCTCTAGATAAAGTAAATGAACAGCTTGATTTAGGTAATGAGGTTGTTTTAGAAATAGAAGTTGATGGCGCTCAACAGGTAAAAAAGAAAATGTCAGACTGTGTTATGATTTTCATTGTTCCACCTGGGAAGCAGGCCTTATATGATCGTTTAAAGCGTAGAGGAACTGAGTCTGAGGCGAATATTAAGGAAAGAATTGAAAAGGCAAACCGTGAATTTAAGGTTGCTCACTTATATGATTATATTGTAGTCAATGATGATGTGAATAACGCTGCTGACCGAATTATGGCTATCATTCGTGCTGAGCATGCTAAAACAGAGCGTTCTATCCATAAATATATGGAAATGATAGAGGAAAGTTAATTTTTATCTTTATTTTTTCTCTAAATATGTTATAATATTTTTAAACCTTGAAAGGAAGAGTAATATGTCAAATAAAAAGAATTATGATGGTATGCGTTATCCTTCAGTAGACGCGTTACTTGATAAGATTGACTCAAAATATAAATTAGCTTATGCAGCAGCTAAGAGAGCTAAAATCATTGAAGAAGAAGATTTCACTTCTTATGAGGATGGAATGTGTGTTAAGCCTGTTGGTCAAGCATTAGAAGAAATTTTAGTTGGCAAAACTAAGATGACATTTAAGTAATAAAGGGTGGTTAATAGTGGAGCTAAGCTATTAGCCACATTTTTTGTCTTGAAGGAGGGGAGTATGGATGAATGTAGAACAATATATTTTTTGTTTTTTTGTGTATGCCTTTTTAGGTTATCTTTGTGAGGTTGCCTATTGTTCTATCTGCCAAAGAAAGCTAGTCAATCGTGGCTATTTATACATGCCTATCTGCCCTATCTATGGCTGTGGGGCAGTCATTATCCTTTTATCTATGCTTCCAATAGCTCATATGTGGTATCTAGTCTTGATTCTGGGAATTTTACTTACCTCTGGTTTAGAGTATTTAACAAGCTACATAATGGAGCTTATTTTTCATATGCGTTGGTGGGATTATTCCAAACGGAAATTCAATATCAATGGAAGAGTATGCTTAAGAAATTCTTTAATGTTTGGAGCTTTAGTGATGATTGTTGTATATGGACTTCATCCTTTGTTGTATAAGCTAATGGAGATGATGGGAACTCTTCCGATTCGTATAATAAATTGTGTTTTATTAACTGGTTTAACTATCGATTTTGTTTTCTCAACAATTAAGAATATCAACATTGCCAAGGTTGTTGCCAAAATTAATCAGCTTGGCATGGAGGCTGTTGATAAATTAAAGGAATTAAAGGAAAATGCCTCAGAGAAGCTATCTGAGACAAAAGAGTACTTATCTAATACAGCTATTGCAATGAAATTAAAAGAATTGATAGCGAAATATCCTAACGTTTCTTTACGTAAGGTCGGTAAAGGAAAGAAGCGTTTGAGTATTAGCGAGTTTATCGCAAAGCATTTAAAGGATAAGGACGAGGAGAAGTAATGCTTCCTATCATTGAAGAAAAGCTAAAGCTTTTGCCAGACCGACCAGGCTGTTATCAAATGCGGGATA
>CAMWJY010000084.1 GCA_947174685.1 uncultured Mollicutes bacterium
AGACTTCTATTATGATTTGGCTTTTCAAGTGTATTTATCTACAAAAGAAGAGTTAAAGTATATTAAGCCTTCCGAGCTTTTAACAAAAATAAGAAAGAATATTAAATATAAGGAATACTCCAAATACAAAGATTATTTGAATCAGTTAATTTTTTATTTTAAACGAAAAGAATATCTGAAAGAATTTACAAACTCAGAAAAAGGGCTAATGCAGGATATATTTTATAGCTATTTAACTCTTAAGTATAATCCTCAGAGTGGATATCATTTGGCGGAGCTTGTTCTAAGTCATGTAGTTGATGATAACTATTTAAAGCTCTTAGATATTTCATCAAGGCAAGGGAATACTTTAGCTAAAAAAGCTCTATTTGAATATTATTCTGAGCCTAAAAATTATAATTCATATTATGTTAAACGCTATTCTTAAAACTTGCATATACTATAATGGTGGTAAAATGAAAATTGCTTGTTTCACATTGGCTATAATATGCTTATTTATCACAATCTTTATCTTTTGTTTTCATCCATTTTACGTTTTATTCCGGCAACAAAGAAAACATCTTAAAAAGACATATAATTACAAAAAGTTTTCTTTTTTGCCTTTATTTTACTTTTCTTTTTTGTTAGAAATCCTTTTTCTCATTTTAATTTATTTTATGTAATACGTTTTCTCACGAATTTATTTGAAAAAAATTTTTATAAGTGTTATAATGAGGTATAAAAAATATAGCTTTATTTTTGGAGGATTAGTAAATATGGCTAAGAAAATTGTATCAGATTTAAATGTAAAAGGAAAAAAAGTTTTAATTCGTGTAGACTTTAATGTTCCTATGAAGGATGGCGTTATCACAGATGATACACGTATCCGCGCAGCTTTACCTACAATTGAATATGTAATTAATCATGGTGGTAAGGCAATTGTATTTTCTCATTTAGGACGTGTTAAGGAGGAAGCAGATTTAGCTAAGAATGACTTAACAGTTGTAGCTAAGAGATTAGAAGAATTAATCAAGAAGCCAGTTCATTTTGTAAATGCAACAAAGGGCAAGGCTTTAGAGGATGCAGCTGCTAACCTTGGTGAAGGCGAAATCTTAATGTTCCAAAACACAAGATATGAGGACTTAGATGGCAAGAAGGAATCTAAGAATGATCCTGAGCTTGGTAAGTATTGGGCATCTCTAGGTGATGTATTCGTAAATGATGCATTCGGTACAGCTCACCGTGCAGCAGCTTCTAATGTTGGTATTGCAGCAAATGTAAGCGAAACTGCAGCTGGTTTCTTATTAGAAAAGGAAATCAGATATATTGGTGGCGCAGTAGATGAACCTGTTCGTCCTTATATCGCTATTCTTGGTGGAGCTAAGGTTTCTGACAAGATTGGTGTTATTGAAGCTTTATGCGAAAAAGCAGACAAGATTTTAATTGGTGGAGCAATGATGTTTACATTCTTAAAGGCATTAGGTAAAAACATTGGTGCATCTAAGTGTGAAGAAGATAAGCTTGATTTAGCTAAAGAGCTTTTAGCTAAGGCTGGTTCTAAATTAGTATTACCAGTTGATGCTGTATGTGCAAAGGAATTTGCCGATGTTCCAGGTGTAGTTAAATCTGTGGATGCTTTAGAAGCAGATGATATGGGTTTAGATATCGGACCTAAAACATTAGAATTATTTGCAAGTGTTTTAGCAGGTGCTAAGACAGTTGTATGGAATGGACCTATGGGCGTATTTGAAATGAAGAATTACGCTGCAGGTACAATCGGTGTATGTGAATTATTAGCTAACCTTAAGGGTGCTAACACAATTATTGGTGGTGGAGATTCTGCAGCAGCAGCTGAGAGTCTAGGATATGCTGATAAGATGTCACATATTTCTACAGGCGGTGGAGCTTCTTTAGAGTATCTAGAGGGCAAGGTATTACCTGGTATCGCCTGTGTAGATGAGTTATAACAAGGAGATTTAAGGATCATGCAAAAGCAAATTGTAGTAAGAAGTACTGTTGGCTTACATGCCAGCTTAGCTGCAAAAGTAGTTCAAGCAGCATCTAAGTATTCTGTAGATATTAATTTACATTATCATGACAGGGTGATTGATGTTAAATCTATTTTAGGGTTAATGTCATTAGCTATTCCAAATGGTGAAAATGTTATTATTGAGGCTACTGGTGATCAGGCTGAGGCTGCAATTAATGACATTGCATCTATCCTTGAAAAATAATTAGGTAAGGAAAAGAATAATATGAGAAAACCCGTAATGGCTGGAAACTGGAAGATGAATAAGACTCGTGATGAGGCTTTAGAGTTTATCTATGCAGTAAGCGATAAGCTTCCAAGCGCAAGTCAATTAGATTCTATTATCTGTGCCCCAGCAATTATATTAAGAGATTTAGTAAAGCGTAAGGGTGACAATCTAAAGATTGGAGCTCAAAACGTTCATTTCGCTGAAAGTGGAGCTTACACAGGAGAAATTTCTCCAATGATGCTAACTTCAACAGGCGTAGAATATGTTATTCTTGGTCATAGTGAAAGAAGAGCATATTTTAATGAGACTGATGAAACAGTAAATTTAAAGATAAAGGCTGCCTTGGCTAATAATCTAAAGCCTATCGTATGTTGTGGAGAATCTTTAGAGGAAAGAGAATCTAATGCAACTCATGATGTGTTAGATAGACAAATCAATAAAGCATTTGAGGGAATTGAAGGTAAGGATTTAGAAAATATCATTATCGCATATGAACCAATTTGGGCAATTGGAACTGGCAAAGTAGCATCTGCAGAAATGGCAGATGAAGCTTGTGGATATATCCGTTCCTTAATTGCAAAGCTTTATTGTCCTCATTGTGCTGAAGAAATCCGTATTTTATATGGTGGCTCTGTATCAACTAAGAGTGTAAGTGAGCTTATGGCTCAACCAAATATTGATGGTGGCTTAGTAGGTGGAGCATCTTTAAAATCAGATAGCTTCATTGAGCTTTGTCACAAAGCAATCTAACTAACAAAGAAAAGACCTTCGGGTCTTTTTTTATATCTTAGAAAACGAAATTCTTTATTTTTAAGTCAAATAAAAAAATGAGGAAATATCCTCATTTGAATAGATCGGAATGACTGCCCACTCTATTTAGTATTAGAATAAGAAGTTCATCTTTGATGGTGTAAATTAAAAGCCAATCTGGTTCAATATGACATTCTCTTACACCGCTATAAGTACCACTTAAGCTATGATTCTTAAATTTAGGAGGAACAGTCTCCCCTTTAGATAGCACTTCAATAATAGAGAAAAGCTTATCCAAGTCCTTTCCTTGTTTCTTAGCCTTTTTTATATCCTTTTGAAATTGGGTAGTAAATTGAATTTTATATTTCATACACCTAAAGCTTTTTTTAAATCGTTTATATTATTATAGGCAGTAGAATTTAAAGTTTCGCCTTCTTCAATGGCTTTAAGTGTAGTTTCATTTGGTATGTTTAGTTTTACATCAAAAGGGATTCCATGTTCTTGGATAGATTTTCTTAAAAAAATATTAATAGCTGTTGTCATATTTAATCCCAGTTCATTAAAAATCTTTTCTGCAGCATTTTTAATGTCTTTATCCATACGGATATTTATATTTGTACTCTCTTGCATAATTTAACCTCCTATAGTATTATATGTTTATTTTAACACTTTATATACACAATGTCAACACAATGCACTAATTATATGCCCATCTAAAAATTATTTCTTTTTAAAATTTCTTTGCATAGCTGCTTCATATACGATAATAGAGGTAGCAACACTAACATTTAAACTATTATTATTCCCTTGCATAGGAATATAAACCTTTTGATGAGGATGATTATACCAATCCTCTTGAATTCCAAATCTTTCATTTCCAAATACCATAGCAATCTTTCCTTCATAGGAATAGCTTTTATAGTCAAGCCCTAATTCAGGTTCTCCCAGAAAAATAGTGTATTGATTTTGTTGTAAGAAATCTAAAGCTTCTAAATAGCTCATTGTGATTGTAGGAAGAAGTAGATTTGTTCCTCTAGCAGAAGCCGTTAGCTTTGGATGATGTGGCTTTGAAATAGGATCCACAAGGATTACTCCTGTTGCCCCACAAGCATCTAATGTTCTATATATAGTACCAATGTTGCCAGGAATTTCAAGCCGATCTAAAACAATTATAAAATCGCCTAATTCCTCTTTAGCGTATATAGGAAGCTTTATAGCTGCCAAAATACCTGCATGGTTTTCTTTAGTTTGTAATGCTTGATATGTAGATAAGGATATTTCATAGCATTCTAAAGCCTTTTGCTTTAATTCTTCGAGAAGCTTTAATGTGTCCTCTTTATAGGAGATGTCAGTTGTAATAAGAAGATATGGAACAGATAAATTGTAATTGCTTGCAAGCTTTAAAACCTCTAAATCATCTGTTATGACATACTCCTTATGCTTATTGGTTTTGGATAATTCCTTGAAGAAATGAATGATTTCATCTTTTTTTCCTATTTTTTTCATAGTATCACCGAAAATATTATATCACAAACTATGAAACTATGGTATAATAGAAATGGAAAAGGAGAGATGAATTATGACATTACGTAATAAAATCATTGCTGCAACGCCTATGATTACAATTATCATTTATTTATTATTGGGTTTTTGCCTTGATGCATGGCATCCAGGTTGGATTGTATTTTTTGCAATACCAATTGTACCTATGCTGTTAGGTAAAGTTACACTTATGGGTTTATATCCTTTACTTGTTGTTATTGCATATTTACTTATGGGATTGATTGGAAATCTATGGCATCCGGGCTGGATTATTTTCTTAACTATTCCAGTAGTTGAAATTTTTTTACCAAAGAATAAAGTGGTATTTAAAAAGAAAAAGAAAAAACATAAGATCTTTGTTTATGATGAAGATGATGAAAAATAATCCCTTAGGGGATTTTTTGGTTTTTATGTTTGTGGAAAGAGAGTGATTTGATGGAAGAGCCTTTAATTCCTTCTAAGAAGATATATTTTCTATTTTCTGGAATAGGAGCATTATTTTCAGCTACCGCAATTTCTTTATTATTTGTTTTTAATAATCTATTTTTGAATATAGGTCTGTCGGCTCTATGCTTACTCTATATTAC
>CAMWJY010000085.1 GCA_947174685.1 uncultured Mollicutes bacterium
GTTGTATGCCAATCCTTAGCGATATGAAGTCTTAGCATTTCTCCTAAAACTACATATTGTTGATAGCTAGTTGAGTCTTGAAAATCAACAGCATACTTATTCTCTACATTTTGAATAAAGGCTTGCTTAAAAGTCTTAACATCCTTAAAATTAGGATAATACATATTTATATTCCTCCAAAATCAATTTCATATTTAAATTATACCATATTTGAAAATTTTGTTGCAACCTATACTCTAAGAAAGCGTTTCATTATTTCAAAATTGGTGAAATTTTAGGTTGCTTACTTCTTGGCTTAACCTTCTTCTTAGGCTTTAATATCGTAATACCTAGTGGTGGAATGTTTAAGAAAATCACATTTTTCTCATGATTCCAATCCTCTTCTTGGCTTTTACAAAGCTGTGGGTTTACACAATTTGAGCCACCATAAATATCTCTATCACTATTTAAAATCTCCTGATAATCAAACTTACCTGGAACACCAATTTTATAATTGTAGTAGGTATTTGGTGTACAGTTCATAACGATTAAATAGTGGTCATCCTTATTCTTTGCAAAACGAGCATAGATATACAAGGATTGATCTGCATTATCAGCATCAATATATTTAAAGCCATCTGGATGAAAATCCTGCTCATATAAGCATTTTGAATTCTTATAAAGATTTGTTAAATCCATCATATAATGATGCGCAGAATCATGACTAGGGAATTCTAATAGATTCCAATCTAATCCTTTATTATATGCCCACTCACTATAAGGAGCAAGCTCATTTCCCATAAATAAAAGCTTCTTCCCAGGATGTGTCATCATATAGCCCATTAAAAGTCTATAGTTTGCAAACTGCTGCCAGTAATCTCCTGGCATCTTATTTAAAATAGAACCCTTCATATGTACAACCTCATCATGAGATAAAGGAAGTACAAATTGTTCATTATAATAATATACCATACTGAATGTGAGTTGATGGTGATGATATTTTCTATAAATTGGATCTAGCTTAAAATATTTCAAGGTATCATTCATCCAGCCCATATCCCATTTGTAGTTAAAGCCTATACCACCAATATCTGTAGGCTTCGTTACATTAGGGAAGCTTGAGGAATCCTCTGCCATTAAAAGAACTCTATCATCCTTACCGAAAAGAATAGTTGAAAGCTCTCTTAGGAAGCTACAAGCACCCTCATTTACACCACGTTCAGGATTTCCCATATGATATAAAAGATTGCTTACAGCATCCACTCTAAAGCCATCCACATGGAAATAATTCATATAGAATAATGCATTAGAATATAGGAAGGATCTTGTAATACCCTTGCCTAAATCTAGATTAGCTGTACCCCACTCTACATTTTCACGAATGGATGGGTCAGCATAATCGTAAAGGGAAGACCCATCAAATTGATATAAGCCATGGGCATCCTTACAGATATGACCTGGAACCCAGTCCATAATTACACCAATTCCATTTTGATGAAGCTGATCAACAAACCACATAAAATCCTTAGGTACTCCATACCTCGCAGATACAGAATAATAGGATACTCCCTGATATCCCCAAGAAGCATCTAGAGGATGCTCATAGATTGGCATAACCTCTACATGGGTATATCCAAATTGCTTTAAATAAGGGATAAGCATAGGAGCAATCTCGTTTGCAGAATAAAAATCATTTGCACCTTCACCTTTTCTTCTCCATGAGCCTAAATGTAGCTCATAGATCAAAACAGGCTCTTCATATGTCTTTGGATGACTATACATCCAATCCTTATCATTCCAATAATATCCATCAATATCATAGATTTTAGAATCTGTGGAAGGTCTAAGTTCAGAATAAAAGGCATAAGGGTCTGCCTTATATTTAGCTTCTCCAGCAGTTGTCTCAATATAGTATTTATATCTTTTCCATTCAAAGAAATCTCCCTCCAAATATAAATACCAAATTCCACAGTCATCAATTTTTTCCATCTTATCTTGACCACGGTTAAAAAAGTTCCATTCCCCCACAACAGCTACATAGGTAGCATTTGGGGCATAAAGACAAAACTCACAGCCAATGATTTTACCTTCCTTATCCTTATTCAGATGAGCTCCAAATACCTGATAGGCATCATGACATTTTCCTTGATCAAAGAAATACAAAAAATTAGAATCCAACTTGTCTCTTATCATTTGAAATCACCTCAAACCTGTTTAATTTTAATAGAAAGATTATCTTAATCTTATTATACTAAATCCTTAACTAATTTTCAAGAATAGAAGCCTTCACTATAGCCATGACGATAAAATACTTCTTTTATTTTTTGTTTTTGTTCAAAAGAGCCTAGCTTGGCATACTTCTTTTGAGCCTTTGTATAAAGCTTTGTTTTTCCTTCTTCAATATCATCATCTATCAGATTAGCAATAGCTTCTTCTATGGCCTCATTCTTAAAATGACGATTTTTAAGTTTAAAGCGAATCATATGCTCTCCATTAGAGCTTCTAGCAAGAGAGCCTGCAACTAAGCTAGCAAGCTTCTTTTCATCGATTAAGCCTTGGTCTTCTAAAGCTGAAACTGCCTTTACTGCAAGTGCATAAGCAATTTCTCTATCTGTTAAATATTTTATAATCTCATAAGTATTTTTTTGATATTTTAAATAATAAGAATAAGCCTTTTTCTTTATCGTTTCCCATTCATTAGACTGTATACATTCCATAAGCAGCTCATTAGATATTTCATATCCTTTAAATAAACGATATTTTAAAACCGTTTCCTCATCTAAAATGTAAACCTTATTTTCAATCTCTACTTCATAGGTAGCTTCCTTACATTTGGTTAGTCTACTTACAATCATAGATAATCTCCCACTATCTCTCTTGTTGTACTTACAAAACAGAAGGCATGGGGATCAATTTCACTTAAGCTTTCTGTTATTTTATAGGCTTCATTCTTTTCCATTGTACAAACTACCATTGTCTTTTTATCTCCTGTATAGCCACCATGAGCATCTACAAACGTTACACCACGATCTGTTTTAGCATAGATAAAGTCTCTGATTTCCTCAGGCTTTTCAGTGATAATATAGGCAGTCCTTCTTACCTTAGCTCTTAAAACAATGGTATCAATAATAATAGAAATTCCATATACACCTATAATTCCATAAATTACTACCTCAACGTTATATGAAAATGCAGGTGTAAATATAAGTCCAGACACAATCACAATAACCCAATCTGTAAAATACATCGTTTTTGAGTATGGTACATGCAAATATTTGCTTAATATCTTTTGGATAACATCCATTCCACCTGTACTACCATTATTTTTCAAGGCTAAACCTAAGCCAAAGCCTGAAGTCACAATGCTACATATAATCGCAATAGGATAATATCCACCCACAGAAACATTCTTCATAAAAAAGTTTGGGTCACAGGTTCTTTCAAAAATAAAGACCACTAGTGGAGAGAATATAGTTGAAAAGATCGTCTTGAAAAAGAAATCCTTACCTAGTAAAATACCACCAATAATCAAGGCTATCCCATTAGCAATCCATAAGAAAATGGAAGCTGTAAACCATGAACCAAGCTTAGTAAAATAGGGTTCTAAAATAACAGATACTCCCATCATACCTCCAAAGACAAGCTTTGCAGGGCTTGTGAAAAAATAGAATCCAAAATCCAAAAGGGTAACCCCTAAAGCTATAAATAAATATTGTATAATTCTTTTCTTAATATATTCCTTATTCATTATTTTTCCCCGCCATTAATCTTAAATAGGAAAGCATAAAGCCTTCAATATCGCCATCCATAACTGCAGTAATATTGCCCATTTCATAGTTCGTTCTATGATCCTTAACTAAGGTATAAGGACAAAATACATAGCTTCTAATTTGACTGCCGAAATTGATTTCCATCTGATTTCCCTTTAAGGATTTCATTTCTTCTTCTTGCTTCTTAAGCTCTAGCTCTAAAAGCTTAGATTTTAAGACACGCATTGCAACCTCACGATTTTTAATTTGGCTACGCTCATTTTGACATGTCACAACAATACCTGTAGGCTTGTGGGTAATACGCACTGCTGAATCTGTTGTATTGACAGACTGTCCTCCAGCACCTGAGGAATGATATACATCAATCTTAATATCCTCATCCTTAACAACAACCTCTTCTGTCTCAGGAATTTGTGGAGAAACATCACAAGAAACAAAGGAGGTATGTCTTCTTGCGTTGGAATCAAATGGAGAGATACGAACCAAACGGTGAACCCCACGCTCTGCTTTCAATAGTCCATAAGCAAAAGGACCACTAATAGATAAGGTTATAGATTTAATACCTGCCTCATCTCCAGGTAAATAATCTAAGACCGTAAGCTTAAAGCCTTTTTTCGCACAAAACCTGGAATACATTCTATAAAGCATATCAGCCCAGTCCATAGATTCTGTACCACCAGCGCCAGGGTGAAGCTCTAAAATACAATCAGAATCATCATATTTTCCAGATAGTAATGCCTGTTCTTCAAGATGACTAGTTGCTTCCTTAAATTCTTTGATAGATATCTCAAGCATTTCCATAGCCTCTTCATCTTCTAAGGCCATATCCATAAGCTCTAAAATATCTGTAAACCTTGCATATAATTCATCATAGGATGTTACAGTATCCTTGATAGAATTCATTCGATTGATTGTTCTTTGAGCCTTCTCCTGATCATTCCAAAAGTCTACGGCAGCAATTTCATCTTCTAATTCCTTTAATACAGGACGCTTGCCTTCTATTCCTAGAGCCTGCTTTAACTCTTCTAGCTTTTCTTCATATTCAGTTGTAAATTTATTCATCTCATACTTTTCCATGAAAATCCTCCCATAGAAACAAAATAAAAGACTCAAGCAAATACTCAAGTCTTATGATTTAGCTATAAATAGCTAGCTTTACTAATTTAATTATAATCTATATTGGCAAAAATTACTAGAAAAAAATAAAAAGCATAGCATTTTTTTGCTATGCATAGATGTTTTTATTTCTTAACGTAAGAGGTTTCGTTGTTAGCTTTAGATATTGCTTCTACAGCTCTTGCACATGGATTTTCTAATTTCTTATCACAATACTTGCAAAAATCGTAAGAGCCGCACATATC
>CAMWJY010000086.1 GCA_947174685.1 uncultured Mollicutes bacterium
TGCTATTACTGTGATTGTTTTAGTTAAGAAAAGAAATGTCCAAAGAAGAAAAATGGATATCATCAAGCTTTTTACAAATGCCTGTAAAGAGAAGAATATTGAAGATTTCAAAATAGAATATGTAAAAAAGGATACGCATGATTTTTATTTTGAGGATGATAAAAGCATTTATTATATTAAAGTGATTTATAATTTTTCGAATCAGGAAATATGTATCAATAATGCCATTAAATGGCAGCTTAGAAAACTAAATGGTCGTAATGAGGCAATTGCCTTTGTTGAAGGCATTGAGCCTTTAATGCGCCTTGATTTAATGAACACAAAGAAGAAAGAGCATAAGCTTTTTATTATTTATCCTAATGTGACAGCCCTATTAAAGGTGATTAATGAGTGTGAAATGGTTTTTGTTTATCCAGATACAGAGGTATATGGATCACAGGTTATTCCCTATAAGAAATTAGTAGAGAATATGGATTTATTAGATTTATAAGATGAACTGAAAGGAAGGGATGATTATGCAATATGATTTAGAGGCATTAGAATTTTTTGATGTGCTTGCAATGCTTAAAAAATATGCTAAGACAAATTATGCAAAAGAATTGATAGAAGCATTAGTCCCTACCAATGATTTTGATGAGGTCGTAAAAAGAAATCAGGAAACTAAAGAAGCCTTTATGGCTATTGTTAAGCTATCTGATATTCCTTTAGGTGGTTTATTTCAGGTGAAAGGAAGCTTAGAAAGAGCCCAAATTGGCGGGATTTTAGAGCCACAGGAGCTTTTGAATGTGGTGGGGCTACTAGATTGCGCTTCTAATGTTTTACGCTATTTTAAAAGCCTAGAATCTGCTAAGGTAGAGATTCCTGCCTTAAAGAAATATACAGATTTACTTACCTTTTATCCAACGATTAAATCCAGTATTACCTTAGCAATTGATACTGATGGAAATATTAGTGATAATGCTTCAAGAGAGCTTTTTACAATTAGAAGAAGCATTATTTCTTTACAAAACAGATTAAGAAGTAAATTAAATGAACTTTTAAATTCTAAGGCCTCTATGCTAACAGAAAGCTTAATTATTATGCGTAATAACAGGATGTGTTTACCTGTAAAGATTGAATATAAGAACACCTTCAAAGGAATTGTTCATGATATTTCCTCTTCTAATACAACCTGTTATATCGAGCCTGAGGCCACAATAGAAACAGCAAATCAAATTGATAGCTATATTGCTATGGAGAAAAAGGAAATTGAAATCATTTTAAAAAACTTAAGTCTTCTAGTAGGTGCCGAAGCTGAAGGATTAAAGCAAGACTTAGAGGTTTTAACTACCTTGGATGTCATTTTCGCGAAGGCCTTGATGGGACGTGATTTGGACTATCAAGAGGTCAAAATTACAGATAAACAGTATTTTAATTTGAAGAGGGCAAAGCATCCTTTAATTGATCCTACAAGTGTCGTCCCTATTGATGTAGAGCTTGGAAACACCCATAGTACAATCATCATTACAGGACCAAATACAGGTGGAAAAACAGTTGCCTTAAAGACAGTAGGATTACTCCATGCCATGATGATGTGTGGATTAATGGTTCCATGCAGCAGTGAATCTACCTTGAGTGTTTTTTCTGAGATTTTAGTGGATATTGGTGATGAGCAATCTATCGCTCAATCTCTATCTACCTTTTCTGCCCATATGAAGAAAATGAATGAAATCTTAAATCAAGCGACCTTCCAGTCTTTGGTTTTATTAGATGAGCTAGGAAGTGGAACAGACCCAAAGGAAGGTAGTAGTCTGGCTATTGCAATGATTGATTATTTAAAGAAGCGTGGAGCTAGGATATTAGTCACAACCCACTATAGTGACTTAAAATCCTATGCTTACCAGGAAAAGGGGGTATTAAATGCATCTGTTGAATTTAATACAAATACCTTACTTCCAACCTATCGATTATTAATCGGTGTACCTGGAAAATCTAACGCCATTGAAATAGCAAGTAGATTAGGAATACCAGAGGATATTATCAATGCTTCAAGGGGCTATATGCAAAGTATCAATCCATCTGAATCATCTAAGCTAATGGATAATATGGAAGAAGAAATTACAAAATTGAGGGCTCAAGAAGAAGAACTAGCGCATAAAATAGAAATGTACGATAGTTTAAATCAAAAGCTTTCTTTAGAAAAGATGAATTTGACGAAGCAAAGAGATAAAATTTTGGATGCATCACGTGCTGAGGCTCAAAAAATTATAGAAAAAACAACAGATGAAGCAAAAGAAATCCTAAATCAATTAAAGGAAAAAACAAGTGGAGAATATAAAGATCATGAGCTTGCCACCCTTAAGCATCAAATTAAGAAGCTAGGAGATAAGGAAGATAGTGATGAATTGTTTGATGAGACCTTAGCTGTTGGCGATTATGTCTTTATTAAATCCTATGAGCAATATGGTACTATTACTAAGCTGAAAAAGGATAAATTCACTATTCAAATGGGACAGTTTAGTATGGATTTTAACAAAAAAGACTTAGTAAAGGCTACAAAGCCTAAGGAAAAGCCACAAAAAAAGACAAGAATGAGCGGATATAATCCCGCCTCTCATGCAACCCTATCTCTTGATTTAAGAGGGAAAAGATATGAAGAGGTCAAGGACCTTATGGATAGCTATATAGATCAAGCTATCCTAGGAAATCTAGAATCTGTATCCATTATTCATGGCTTTGGAACAGGTGCGATTCGAAAGGCTGTATGGGATTACTTGAAAAATTGTCCTTATGCGAAAAGTTATCGTTTTGGGCAAGAAGGAGAAGGCTTAAATGGTGTAACTGTCGTTAAATTAAAATAAGGACGGATACCATTGATTTATGAATATAACGGTTCAAATTTAGCAGATGGATTGTATTATTTTTATGCATCCTGGAATTCACGCTGTAATGTTTTAGCAGATAGAATAAGCAGGCTAAATTTAGAGTTTAAAAATTTAACAATATATAAGGTGAATACGACTAAGTATCCACAAATGAAGAAGGATTTTAAGATAAATAAAATTCCATCCTATCTTCTTATACAAAACCAGCAGGTTGTTACTAGAAAGGATGGAAATTTTGACTATATCACGCTTAAAAAATGGCTAAATGAAAGGAGCTAGATTTGTATGGAATACGTATTAATCATAGGCCATGATATGGATTATTCAAAGTTTAATTTTAAGAATAAATATATCATTGGAGTAGACGAAGGAGCTTATCAAGCAGTAAAGCATGGAATAAAGCTAGATGTAGCTATTGGCGATTTTGATTCTATTGATCAAGAAAAGCTACAATATATACAATCTCAAACAAAGATCATTCAATTACCTGAGAAAAAGAATGATACAGATACGAGAGCAGCTCTTAAGCTATGCAAGGATGCAACCAGAATTATTATTTTAGGTGGAATTCAAGGAAAAAGAATTGAGCATTTTATTGCCAATTTAATGCTGATGGAAACCTATAAGCATGTAGAAATGCTAGATAATAATTCTCATATGTACATTATGGACTCATCCTTCAGTATAAAAAAGACAGAATATAAATTTATATCCTTTTTTGCATTGTCTGAGACGATTATTACTTTAGAAGGCTTTAAGTATCCACTTACCAACTATGATTTAAAAAATACGGATCCTCTTACAATATCTAATGAGCTATCAGAAGAACGTGGAATAGTTACCCTGAAGGGTGGAAGAGTATTAGTCATTCAGTCTAAGGAAGATATGAGATAGTATGAAAAAATTTGCAAGCTATCTCATTCCTTCCTTAATAGCTACTGTACTAATGAGTATGTATGCTATGATAGATGGCATATTTATCGGCCAAAAAATAGGAGATGCTGGACTAGCTGCAATCAATATTGTTTGGCCAATTACAGCTCTTTTACAATCTATTGGCTCTGCTTTAGGTTTAGCAGGAGGCGTAATTATCCAAAAGAAACTGGCACAAGAGGAAGTTCGACAGGCAAGTCAAATTAAGCTAACAGTAGTAATAATAGGTGTAGTCTTAGCAATAATTTTTGGCTTGATTTTCTATTTTTTAAGGGTGCCACTGCTCCATGCATTAGGAACTACTGATGCATCCTTTTCTTATGCAATGGCATATTTGAAAATGATTTTAACAGGGGCAATCTTCCAAATTCTTGGAATGATGCTCATTCCTTTACTTAAAAATTCTGGGAAGGTCAAGCTAGCGGCTTTGGCCTCATTAACCTCTATGACAACCAATCTTATTTTAGATTATGTGATGATTTATGTACTAGACATGGAGCTTATGGGAGCTGCCTTGGCATCTGTTTTAGCTCAGGTTGCCTCTGCAATGGTTTGCATATTCGCTTACTTTAAGGAATTCAAAGGAGTAAGCTTTACTAAAGAAAATCTTTTAGATATATTTAAGACAAGCCTTGCCCCATTTATACTAGCATATTCCTATTCTATAGTCATTCTCATAACAAATATTGCTTGTACGCATTATGGCGGAGATGAGGCAGTAGCTGCCTATACATTATTATCTTATATTGCCTACATCCTTATGGCTGTAAGCTGTGCTGTAGGAGATTCAATACAGCCCCTATTTTCCTTTCAACAGGCAAAGCATGAGTATAATAAGAATAGAAGAATGCTAAAGCTTTGCATGATAATTAGCTTTAGTGCAATTCTGATTTTTGATATTTTGCTCATTATTTTAAAGCGTCAGCTTGGCTATCTATACAATTTATCAGATATAGCCTATTCCTATTATGTAGCTGGATTATATTATTATCTGGCTGGTGGAATCATGATTTCTATCTTAAAAGTAATATCAAGCTATTTATATGCAATAGATTCTAAGCTTTTTGCCAATATCTTAGTTCTATTAGAGCCATTTGTGGTAGTCCCTATCGTTTTAGCTATTTTTGGTGTATCTTTAGAGCTTACAGGCATTTGGATCTCTTATTTAGTAGGACAGGCTATTTTACTTGGAGTAGCATGCCTACTCCTTTACCTACAAGAAAAAAAACATTTCAAAAAGCAACTAGTAATATAAACTAGATTAAACAATTAACATATTAC
>CAMWJY010000087.1 GCA_947174685.1 uncultured Mollicutes bacterium
ATAGATAACGTCCAAAGCCTAAGGTTGCCTTAGATACGATATAGATATTCATACGGTTCGTACCAGCACCTAAAATGCCTCTTAAACCACCTGTACCAAACTCTAGGTCAGTCGTAAATGCTTCTTGTAAAGCATGGTCATCCATAGCATCTAATTCTTTTTTTAAAGCTAGATCTAGGTTAGGATTCTTCTTCCACAACTCTGCTTTTTCTAAATAATTCATACTAAAATCTCCTTTTCTATAGTAAGCTAGAAAAGGCATAATTTATATCATTATGCCTCCCTAAAAATTCTTATTCAGGTTGTTTTCCGATATAAGCTAAGATACCACCATCAACATATAGGATGTGGCCATTTACTGCATTAGATGCATCAGAAGCTAAGAATACAGCAGGTCCTGCTAATTCTTCTGCATCTAGCCAACGACCAGCTGGAGTCTTAGATATAATGAATTTATCAAATGGATGACGAGATCCATCTGGTTGAACCTCACGTAGAGGTGCAGTTTGAGGTGTTGCAATATAACCAGGTCCAATACCATTACATTGGATATTGTATCCACCATATTCAGAACAGATATTTCTAGTTAACATCTTTAATCCACCCTTAGCAGCTGCATAAGCAGAAACTGTTTCACGGCCTAATTCAGACATCATAGAGCAGATATTAATAATCTTACCATGACCCTTCTTAATCATTGAAGGGATAACAGCCTTAGCCATAATGAATGGTCCATTTAAGTCAATATCAATTACCTGACGGAATTGAGCTGCAGTCATTTCAATCATAGGGATACGCTTAATGATACCTGCATTATTTACTAGAATATCAACTACTCCTACTTCCTTTTCAATTTTTGCAATCATTTCATTTACTTGATCCTCATTTGTTACATCACATACATAACCATGAGCATTGATTCCTGCTTCCTTATAAGCAGCAAGTCCTCGATTTACTAAATCCTGGTTAATGTCATTAAATACAATTGTAGCTCCTGCCTCAGCAAATCCTGATGCGATAGCAAAGCCAATACCATAAGATGCACCTGTAACTAATGCAATCTTACCATCTAATCTAAAATCATTCATTTTCATAATTTTTTTCCTCCTTAATAAATTATCTTAAATCAGTTGTTTTGATATTATCCATATCATCAAATTCTTGGTTTTCTCCACACATTGCCCAAATGAATGTATAGTTAGAAGTACCAATACCAGAGTGAATACTCCAGCTTGGAGAAATTACTAACTGCTCATTTTGCATAACAATATGTCTTGTTTCCTGAGGTTGTCCCATCATATGGAATACAACATTATCCTCAGGAATATCGAAATAGAAATAAACCTCCATACGACGCTCATGTGTATGAGAAGGCATTGTATTCCAGCCTGAACCTCTAGCAAGCTCTGTCATACCCATAGCTAATTGACAGCTCTTACATACATCTGGATGGATGTACTGGTTAATCACACGCTTATTTAAAGTTTTAGAATCTCCACAAGGACGATGATTAGCCTTTTCAAAATCAATATAATAGGTTGGATAAGTCTTGTGAGCAGGACAGGAAGAAATATAGAACTTTGCTGGCTTCTTTGGATTTACAGATTCAAAGATAACCTTCTTTGTTCCCATACCTACATACATACCATCCTTAGGTTTGATTTCATATACCTTTCCATCCAAGGTAACTTTTCCAGCACCACCAATGTTGATGATTCCTAGTTCTCTACGCTCTAAGAAATAAGCTGCTCTTAATTCATCAGATGTCTCAAGAGGTAAAGCTTTAGTCACTGGCATTACACCACCAGAAACAATACGATCCTGATGAGAGTAAACAAGTAAAATTTCATCCTCTTCAAATACCTTCTCCATAAGGTAATGCTTTCTTAATTCTTCAGTTGTATAATGCTTAGAATCCTCAGGATGATTTGCATATCTAACTTGTAATTTCATACTATTCTCCTTTTAAAATATTTTTTACAAAATCAAAGCTATATTCCATATCCTCAGGCTTAGAGCCCTCAAAGATAAGATAAGCATTTGGATTTGTTTCCTTAATTCTTTTTAGCAAATAGGAATAATCCATCATACCTTTTCCTATTGCACATTGCTTTAAAGCTCCATCAATTATAGTAAAATCCTTTAAGTGGAAGATGACAATCTTTCCCTTAAATAGCTCTAGACATTCTTCAAAAATCTCTTTATAAGATTCATAATTAGATATTGCTAAATAATTATAAATATCTACTGTATAAAATACATGACCATTATCAATTTCATCGACTAAGCGCTTTAAAGCCTTAGGTTCAAACATACAATGTCCAAAGGCACCCTCTAAGGCAATATTTCCATTTACTTCTTTAGCATACCCAGCTAAATCCGCAAATATTCTTTTGACCTCTTGATAAGCTTCCTCTGTACGATTTAGAGGATTGTATGTCCACTTATCATCATTAAATGATCCTGTTTCAGAACCGACAAAATGTCCTTCAAAATCATTTAAGTATTTTAAGTGCTCCTTAAATTTAGCTATATTCGTTTTAACTAGGTCCTTATTAGAATGGACAGGATTAAAGTAAGCTCCCATCATAAAGATTTCTACACCCTCATCTGCAAATGCTTGATGGATGGCTCTTGCCTTTTCTTTACTTAAAGTTCCAGGAAGTCCAGTTTCACCCTCTACTGCCTTATTTAATACAAGCTGTACACCATCAAAGCCAACAGATGATGCATGCTTAGCTAAGGTTTTAGGATCACTTTTTCCAAAATCATGGACACGAACACCTATTTTCATTGTAGCCTCCTAATACACGATAAGGGTGCTACTAGGTAGCACCTTTATTCGTAATTTTTTATTAACGTTGTACACGTCCGTTAGCATTACCGCCAGCTAAGGATTCAACCTCAGAAGCAGATACTAAGTTGAAGTCTCCATTAATTGTATGCTTTAATGCAGATGCTGCAACAGCGAATTCTAATGCTTCTCCTTGAGTAGCCTTAGTTAATAAACCATGGATAATACCACCAGAGAAGGAATCTCCTCCACCGATACGGTCAATGATAGGATTGATATCATAACGTTTAGATTCATAGAATTCTTTTCCGTTATAGATTAATGCCTTCCAGCCATTATGAGTAGCTGAGAAAGACTCACGAAGTGTAGAGATAACATATTTGAAACCAAATTCCTTAGCCATTTGTTCAAAAATCTTATGATATCCTTCTGCACCTGTTTCACCAGCTTCAACGTTTGCATCTGGTTTGAAGCCTAAGCATAATTCTGCATCCTCTTCATTACCAATACATACATCAACATATTGCATTAAAGGCTTCATAATAGAAATTGCCTTCTTAGAAGTCCATAGCTTCTTACGGAAGTTTAAGTCAACAGAAACTGTTACACCATGACGCTTTGCAGCCTCACAAGCAAGACGAGTTAATTCTGCTGCCTTATTAGAAATTGCTGGAGTAATTCCAGACCAGTGGAACCAATCTGCACCTTCCATAATTGCATCAAAATCAAAATCCTCAGGCTTAGCCTCAGCGATTGCAGAATTTGCACGGTCATAAATAACCTTAGAAGGACGCATAGAAGCTCCTGTTTCTGCATAGTAAATACCTACACGGTCACCACCACGAGCGATGAACTTTGTATTTACACCATATCTTCTTAATGCATTAACTGCAGCTTGTCCAATCTCATGCTCAGGAAGCTTAGAAACGAAATATGCATCATGTCCATAATTTGCACAAGATACTGCAACGTTTGCTTCTCCTCCACCATAAATTACATCAAATGAATCTGCTTGAACGAAACGAGTATTTCCAGCTGGAGATAATCTCAGCATAATTTCGCCCATTGTTACTACTTTTGCCATAAAACTTTTTTCTCCTTTTTCTTAATCTACTTTAATTTTTATTACTGCTTTTTCAACAAGTTCTTCATCAACCTTGCCCTTTGCTAGGTGTATGTCTTCTCTAAACACTAACGCAAAGCTTTCTTCAAGTACGAAATAAACTGCATCTGAAGCACTATATTTTGTAACATCCTTATCTGTATTATAAGGTGCAGTTACCTTTAGTGTAGGGTTAGTAATATCCGTATAGCCGAATAGTTCTTTACCCTTAAGCACGATTTGTAAATCCAAATAGTGCTCATGATTTTCAAAATAGCATTCCTCTAAAGGTCTTGCAACATAGGTGTCACGATTTACATAAACGTTCTTACCATCAATCTCAGTCTTTCCCTTTGGAAGAGCCATCAAATCATTGTTTAAAACAAAATCTATAGCTGTATCAATATTTTTACTGATACCCTTATAGCGTTTGATATCTCTTAATTTTGCTACTATCATATTATACCTACCTTACAACCTCTGCACTACCATTTGCAGCCATAAATGTTTCAATATCCTCACAGGATAATACTAAAGCATCACCATAAATTGTATGCTTTAATACTGAAGCATTTAGACCATATCTTACAGCATATGCAGGGTCTTTATAATTTTTAAGTAAGCCGTGAATTACACCAGATGCAAATGCATCACCACCACCAATACGATCATAGATATTAAAGCGAATTGGCTCTGTTAATTCCCAACTTAAATTTTCATTCTCTAAATTAAAATAATATCCAGCTAATGAATTCTCTGTTGCAGAAAAAACAACACGATCTGTACCAAAGATATACTTTAATTGGTACTTTCTAATCATCTTAGGGAATACATTTCTTCTCTTTTCAGATAAGGTTGTCCCTGTGAAATCATCATCTAGAGGAATTTCTAGAATTGTATTTGCATCATAGAAGCTTGCAAATACAATATCTACATAATTCATAAATTCTTTATAAACAGGTCTTGCCTCTTCAACAGTCCAAAGCTTAGAACGATAGTTAAAATCAAAGCTTACATGAACTCCATATTTCTTAGCTTCCTTACAAGCTCTTAAGGCTACCCTTCTAACTCTTTCACCTAAAGCAAGTGTAATACCACTTAAATGAAACCATGTTGCATCTTTAAAGATTTCTTCCCAATTAAACTCTTCTTCCTGAATACGGGTAATTGCAGAGT
>CAMWJY010000088.1 GCA_947174685.1 uncultured Mollicutes bacterium
TCATAAAAGATTACCCTATATATATTCTATTATACTTCAATTGCATTTATATTTCTATAACAAGTTTTTTTAACAACTGTAAAAAATGTGATTGCTACTACTAAAACGAAGAGTATATCTAATATTGCTCCAATATAGAAATACCCGAATAATCCTGGAACAATTAATATAACTAGTAGTACAATTGTATATACAAAATCAATCAGCATAGATATTAAAACACCTGCAGAATTCTTTACTGCCTCTGTTTCACTAGACCATTTCAATTTATAAAACATTGTATTAATCCAAAATGCGATACAGCACATACTAAATAAATAAATCTGAGGTAAAACAAATGTAGTAAATATATTGATAAAATTCTTTTCAATATAAACTGTTAGAACACTTGAAGCAACTATTACAAATGGCATCAATATTAAATAGGACATTAAAATTTTACTTTTAGAATATTGCGTGTAGCTAATTGGCAATGATTTCATTTGCCACATTGATTTTCCTTCAAAATTAATCGCCACTGCTGAAGGAACAGACATGCCTATACACCAAACAATTAATAAGACAAAGTATTGGGATATTTGATTTAATATCGCTATTGCTTCAGGATCATCAATTGCTTGAAAGGAAACCACCATTACAATAATACAAAAGGTGGAAATGATTCCTCCTGTAATTGTATTTAATAAATACATTTTAGAAGAAAAGTAGCGCTTAAAATCTAAAGCCAACAGAGCTTTAAATTGACCCTTTTGCTTGATATTCTTTTCAACGTATTTTTGATGAGATTTCGTTGCCGTCATTAAGAAATGAATTGGTTCATAGCACATTGCAAATAACCAAATCATACCTCCTAATAACAAAAGATTGGCTCCTATATAGAAAAGCTGAGGCACAATCATAAATTTTAAAGTCAAAAGCTTTGTTGAAGGATTCAACCAGCCAAATATAGTAATAAGATTCAAAATTCCCGTCACATCTGCTTCTTCCCCCTTTCCAGTATTATTTAGAACAAAGGAAGAATACATAACTACGCCTAAAAAAGCAATATAGAAAATAACAGAGATAATATTTCCAAACTTAAAACGATCAGAGATAAGACTGACAAGTGTTCCAAAAACTCCAGCTAACATTAATGGTAAAATAGGAGATAATAAAATCAGCAATAGTCCATCTAATAACCATAGAGGCTGTTTTCCTATAACAGTTATAATCAGTGTAGTTGGTAAAATAAATATGATGGCATAGAAAACCTGCATCAAATATAAGCTTGCCAGCTTAACAAAGATAATACTTTTTTTAGAAACTGGAAGCGATGCTAACAAATCGTAATCATTTCCTCCAAAAAGCGTTCCCTTTACCTTCGTGACTCCTGTAACTAAAGCCAACAGAGAAGATAGACCAGTCATAGCATAAAGAACAAGATTAATTTGAGCTCCATATCCAGCACTATATAATGCCATACTAAAAATTAAGCCATATATAAACGAAAGAAATAATCCAAAGATAAAGATTAAAATAAGTGGTACAAGAATGGATGAATTTTTCACTTTATCCTTTCTTCTAAAGTCAAAGCTTTGAGCTAAGCCAACCTTAAATAAGGCTTTAAAGGATTTACTCATTGAATAGCTCCAAGAATACATTTTCTAAGGAAGTATCTCCACGTACATCCTCTAATTTTCCACTTGCTATGATTCTACCATTCTTGATGATTGCAATCTTATTGCATAGCTTTTCTACCACCTCTAATACATGTGAGGAAAAGAATATCATTGTACCATTTTCACATAGACTTTTCATTATTTCTTTTAAATCATAGGCAGCCTTAGGATCTAATCCAACAAAGGGCTCATCTAATACTAAAAGCTTAGGCTTATGTACTAATGCTGCTATCAAAACAATTTTCTGCTTCATACCATGAGAATAGTTCTTGATACTATCAGATAGTCGATCCTTGATTCCAAACATTTCTGCGTATTCATGAATTAACGCATTTCTTTCTTCTCCTACACCATATACATCACAAATAAAATGAATATAAGCTATACCACTTAAATTTTCATATACATCTGGATTATCTGGTACATAAGCCATCTTTTTCTTACAGCTGATAGGATCTGTCTTAATGGATACTCCATCTAATAAAATATCTCCTTCCTCAAATGGATGAATTCCTGTAACACATTTGATGGTTGTAGATTTACCAGCTCCATTTGGTCCAATAAAACCATAAATATCTCCATCTTCAATAGTAAGATTGATATCGTCAATAGCCTTTACTCTTGATTTTTTATATGTTTTTGAAACTGATTTTATTTCTAGCATAAAAATCCCCTCCTGCCATACTTATAGTATAACATTTCATCCAATTATTGTCAATTCAAAAAAATTCACAATTATTCTAAAACGCTATTTATAGCCATTTTTATTTCTTTAGGAAGTCTTTTACATTCCTCTAAAGAGATTGCTGCAATCGTAACACGTAAAACATTTTCTAGAGGAATAATATGGATCTTTCTTTCTACAAGCTTTTGATAAACTTTGTCAGGTTGCTGACAAGGAATTGTAATAAAGAATCCACACATAAACGGCAAAGTTTCAAGTCCTACCTTTTTACTTTCTTCTAAAAAGACATTCGCTCTAGCGGTAAGCATACTGCTGGCTTGCTTTAGTTCCTTTTCAAACTGATTGCGGTATTCTTCTGTTAATAGCACTTTAGATACTAAGTGCATTCCTAAATTGGTAGCCATCGACCATTTTGTTCTAGCAGAAAAACCATTTGCAGGAACGAATTCATCTATTACAGATTGTTCTTTAGCTAAGGCCACCTGTGCTCCAATACGCAGACCATATAGCGCCATTGTCTTAGAACCACTAAAAGCTAAAATCGTGAGAACTGAAGAATTTAATTTTTGAAATAATCTAATATTTTTTCTTGTTGCCTCAAAGCCTCTACTATCATAATCAATATAAGCCATATCATATAAGAGGATGAATGGTGTTCCATCCGTGGTAGCATCATTAATAATATCTATTAGTCCTTGCCACTCTTCATAGCTCATTGTATAGCCTGTAGGGTTATGACAAGGATCATTAATAACTAAAACTACTCTTTTTTGTGAATTTTTCACTTCATTTATTTTATTTTGAACAGATTTTAAATTGAAATGATTTCCTTCAAATAGGGTATATGTATCAAAATCTGCAAAGCATTCATAAGCCATTTGCTTATAGTTTCCCCACATATAATCGGGTAACAATACCTTATCATTTGGATTTAAATAATTCGAAAATGTATTTGCAATAGCACCTGTTCCACCAGGAGTTGCAATAACAGAACACTTCATTGTGGATAAAATCTCTTCATAAAAGTCTTTAAATATCCAATGCTTTAAAGCCTCATGATAGTCCTTATTCCCTGGAGTTGAGGAATATGCATATTTCTCCTCTGCAGTTAATTTTTTTAAAACCTCATCAACACTTTGAAATGTAAATAGTTTTCCCTTCTCATCATATAGCATACCAATCGTAGCATTCACAACACTAGGATCCTTTGCCTTCATTTCTTTCGCAATACTACCTAAAATCAATATATTACTTTTATCTTCCTTTTGGATACTATGCTCTGCAAGTAGTTTCATAACTATCTCCTCCTATAATCTTATATTATTATACTATTTCTAATAAAAGAAAAAAAGACATATCTTGTTTGCAGATATATCTTTTAAAATTTTTTAGTCGATTGTAATTGTTTTCTTGATGTCTTCTTCGTTTTTGCCAATCGTTATTGTTAGAATGCCATTATCTAATTTTGCTTTAATGTTTGTTTCATCGGCCTTATCTAAATAATAGCTTCTAGAATAAGAGAAACGACTTCTTTCTTTACGAATATAATGTTGTTCTCTATCCTCTTTATCTTCTTCTTGATTTACAGATAAGGTTAAATACTGATTGTTGAAATCTAGATTAACATCCTTTTTTTCAACGCCTGGAAGATCAACCTTTAAAATATAAGATTTCTCTGTTTCTACAATGTCCGTTTTTAAGGCCTTATTGGAAAAGAAGGAATCCACAAAGAAATTTTGAAAATCATCTACTAAATTATTTTTCTTTTCTTCATTGTTTTTCTTAATAAAATACATAATCTTCACTCCATTCTTATTTTATGTTAGAAATCATATTTTTATTCAATAATGATTTTTCTCTTAGGCTTTTCTTCTGGCTTCTTAGTCAAGATGGTAACAATTAACAAACCATTTTCTAATTTAGCCTGAATCGTATCCTCATAAATATCCCCAAAGGTAATACTACGTTTTAAGTGAGTAGTTTCACGTTCATTGATTAAGTACTTCTCTTTTTCATCCTTTTTACGATCAGCTTCGATTGTTAAAACACCATCCTCGAAGCTCATTTGTACATCTTCCTTTTGAACTCCTGGCATTTCTGCAATTACTTTAAATCCATTTTCAATTTCTATCATATCGACAGGAAAACTCTTATATCCTCCATGTCCATAAAAGAAATCATTTAATTCATCAAATACATTGTTAAAAATTAGCATTTTTGTTCACCCTTTCTTATTGGCACTCTATATAGTGTATTGCCAATACAAGTATAGTATACCACATTTTTTGGCAATGTCAACACTAGAGTGCTAATTTTTTAAAATTTTTTCTCCAAACTTCTCTGGAAGCATTAAAATAATCATTTCATCGGTATAAATCAAGGTCAACTCATCCCCCAATTTTAGTTTTAAAGCCTTTAAAACTTCATCAGGTAATTCTATATTATTTCCCTTTTTTAAAATCACCTTTTTCATTCTTCTTGCCATCGTATTATTCTCCTTTTAGTATTAACAAACTATTCACTCTGTTGTTGCTTAATAAACAAATCATGAAAAGTATAGGTAAAGACAAGCATTATTTATCTTGTCTTTACATATAAATCTATCTAAGATTTTTCACCTGTTCTAAGGATAAGCCTGTTGCCTCTGATATAAATTCATCATCAGATCCCATAGCCTTAAGACGCTTAGCTATAGATAAATTGGCCTCTTTCTTTCCACGAG
>CAMWJY010000089.1 GCA_947174685.1 uncultured Mollicutes bacterium
GCCTACCTTTTTCGTTTGAGATCCATATACGTTAACACCTATATTATAAACTAAAACTTTATTTTTTACAAGTGTTTTGAGTTTTTTTATTGAAATTATAGTTTTAATTCTTTGTACTAATCAGCACGACGCAAACCAAAAAAGAAAAAAGCCTAAATTAGGCTTAAAATTTTTCTTTAATTATAGAATAAAAATCTGTTTTATGTTCTACATCTCTTTTAAATGCATTGAATACAGCCATTGTAACATAGGAATCATTAAAGGCATCATGAACCTGAATTTCATCATTTTCATAATAGGTTTGATATAGCTTAAATAGACCTGGTTCATTTTTCAAATGATAATAGGTTTGAATTAATTTGCAAAGATTCACATATCTTATTCTATCACTTAAATCTTCTACCTGATGAATTTCAAAGGATTCATTTAAAATTTTTTTATCATTCTTTCCAAAGATAATAATGCTTGGCTGATATTTTAATATCAGCATTTTAAAGTCATCATAGAATTCCTCATATGGTATTGCAGAACGATGAAATTCTTCTCTTGTTATCTTTAAGAAATCAAGGGTTCTATTACTGATATCCTTATGGACTTTCGTTTCTATATAATTATTATACCTACAAATTTCATTCCCTTGTCCATTAACTAATACATAGCCAGCCTGAACAATTTCTGATATATAGCCTTTCCCTGTAAATGTATAAGATGGCATAGTCATCTCTAAATCTAAAAACATCATATTTCCTAGACTATTCAAAAAATCTAATAAAGAACTGTTTAGTTCTCTTCTATCATAATACAAGATTTTTTGAAACATATTAAACCGATAAATCTGATGCACATAATTTACAAAGTAGGAAGCAATTCCATTTTTAATGAAGGTCTTCTCATCATAATCTAAATCAATATAGGTTCCTGGATAGAGGTACCTTCTAAACTGACTGAATTGACTATTTTGAAAATGCAAATATATTATACGATGAAATGTCTTTATTTCTATTAATCTATTTTTATTTTGTGTTTTATATATTCTACCAATAATACGCATACTAATCCTTCTTCACTGAGATGGCAACTCCATCCCCAAGCTCAAATATAGATGTGTCATAATCTGGATGCTTTAAAAGAAAGTCTTGATAGCTAGTCAGCTTCCGAATAAGCCCACGAACAGACCTAGACTGAGTCTCATAATTGTCTTGATGAACTAATCCGTGGAAACTCATATTATCAGACACTACAATACCATTTGAAGTTAATAGAGGAGTATATAACTCAAAAAACTTTTGATATTGCGCTTTTGCAGCATCAATAAAAATTAAATCAAAGGCAGTATCCTTTACTAAATCAAAGGCTTCTAAAGCATCACATTCAATCAGTCTAATCTGATTTTCAAAGCCAGAGCGTTTAAATGTATCTAAGGCCTTCTCTATCATTTCAGGATTTCTTTCAATTGTAGTAATATGACTTCCACTAACTCTTGCCATACGACATGCTGAATAGCCTATAGCTGTACCAATTTCTAAAATATGCTTAGGCTTAGAAATTCGTATGATTTGTTCTAACAAAGCTAAGCCTTCATCTACAATAATTGGAACATGATGTTCTTTTGCATAAGCTTTTAGTTCAAGATCTAAAACTGTCCAAACTAAATTCAAGGAATTATTCTCCACAGCTTCCATCACAGTCACAGTCATCTGTTCCACAGCCACTGCAGCCTCCACAATTTCCGCTACAGCCCTCTGCTTTTTCTCCACTATAATAATCATTTACTAATTCTTCAAGCATAGCCCATTCTTCATCTGTTTCAATTCCATGTAATGAACCATTGCCATCACCAGTTTCTTCATAGCTAGCTGCAGAAAGCTGTTCTTCTCCTCTTGGTTGGAAAATAACATAATCCTTGTTAAACTCCTCACTATGATATGTAAATAGGATATCACAGGTAATCTGCTTGCCATCCTCCATAGTTAAAACTAATGTACGATCATCCATATTTTTTTCTCCTTTAAAATCTCATTTTATCTAAATAATTTTGCAAAATAACTACAGCAGCCATTTCATCCTTTTTCTGTCTTCTGTCATTTCTTCTGACATTTCCAGAAATCATAGCCTTGTCTACTAAAACTGTAGTTAATCTCTCATCTACTAGTATAACCTTTAAATTGCCTTTTTCTTCAAGCATAGCCTTAAAATCATAAGAAATTTGAGCACGGATGCCCTGATCTCCATTCATATGCTTAGGAAGACCTAAAACAACTGTATTCACCTTTTCCTTTTCGCATAAGGTAGAGATATACTCTGCCGCAAGAGGATATTCATCATCTGGAAAGCGGTAAGTCTCTAAAGCTCTAGCTAAAAAGCCTAGCTCATCAGAGATAGCAATCCCTAAGGTTCTACTCCCTAAATCTAATCCTATGATTTTCATCTGCAAAGTTCCTTAGCCTTCAAGATTGCCTCATCTACCTTAGAAGAATCCTTACCACCAGCTTGGGCAAGGTCCTTTTTACCTCCACCGCCACCTTGGCAAAGCTTTGCAGCTTCCTTAACAAGTAGTGATGCATCTAAAGCTTTTGTTGCGCAAACAAAGGTTACCTTATCTCCATCCACACTTGCAAAGAATACAACATCTAAATTCTTATTATTTCTTAATGCACAAGCCATATCCTTTAAAAGGTTAGAGTCCATTGCCTCTACCTTAACAAATAGCTTGTTATCTTCTATAAATTCGTCAAAACGATTCAAATCAGATAATGCACTTTGGCTCTTCTTAGCTGTATACTCTTTTTCTAATGTCTTTAATGCAGCCTGAGCTAAGCTTAGCTCATTTCTCATTGCTAAGATATAACGATAGCCTACAACCTCTGGTTCTTTAAAGCTATAGCCATAGCGAAGAGCAATTCCCTCTAGCGCAGACGCCTTTATAATATCATGAGCCTTATTTAAAATAGCTTCAATTGATTTAGAAACATTCTCTGTAGAAGCCTTCACAAATTGCATAGCATTCTTAGAGGTTGCGGCAGTAACTCTGAAGATTCCACTACCAATAGACTCTAAAGAATAGATGGCAAAGCCTTCTACCTGAGAGGTGTTTTCTACATGGGTACCTGCACAGAACTCCTTAGAAATTCCCATATCTACTACACGAACCATAGAGCCATATTTTTCTCCAAATAGAGCCATAGCTCCTAATTCCTTAGCTTCTTCAATTGGTAATACCATTGTATTTACCTTATGGGCCTCTAGAATATAACGATTTACTAAATCCTCTACTGCTAAAATCTGTTCGTCAGTTAAAGCTGTATAGTTATTGAAATCAAAACGACAATAGCTTGCACCTACCTGAGAACCCTGCTGATGAACATGATTTCCTAAAACCTTTTGAAGTGCTGCCTGTAATAAGTGAGCACTGGAGTGATTTCTTCTTGTTAAATCACGATTGGTTTTATCTACAAGAGCATTTACTACATCTCCTACCTTAAATGGATTTTCCTCTAGGATATGTAAATGCTGTCCATTAGGCATTTTAATAACATCTACTACCTTAACATTATCAATGGAGCCCTTATCACAAAGCTGTCCACCTGAGAAGGCATAGAAAGGTGTTTCATCTAAAACAATACCTTCCTCAAACACACCAATAACCTTAGCCTTTTGACTAATGGTACGATAGCCTGTAAAGGTAGATGGTTCCTTGAAGCTAAGATAAGCTTCATTTTGACCTCCCATAGAGTTTTCATCCTTACGAGCATTTCTAGCACGATTCTTTTGTTCAAGTAAACAAGCGTTAAAGCCTTCTTCATCTACTGACAAATTTTTCTCTAAAGCATATTCCTTTGTAAGCTCAATAGGAAAACCATAAGTATCATAAAGTGTAAATGCATCTACACCAGATATTACCTTATCTGCCTTAGCTGCAATAGCCTCAAAACGCTTTTCACCTGAAGCAAGTGTTGCTAAGAATTTTTCCTCTTCTGAAGAAATAATCTTCTTTATAATGGCTGCCTTCTCATGTAGATATGGATAATAAGGATCCATTATAGAGATTACAACATCTACAAGCTCAGCCATAAATGGCTTTTCAATTCCTAAGGATTTTGCATATTTAGAAGCTCTTCTTAAAACTCTTCTTAATACATAGCCTCTTCCTTCATTAGACATAATAGCTCCATCAGCAACTGCAAATGTAACTGTTCTAACATGGTCAGCAATGACTCTAAAGGCTCTTTGATCCTTATAGGTAACTCCACTAATCTCTTCTGTCTTAGCAATAATAGGACGGAATAAATCTGTGTCATAGTTTGTATCAGCCCCCTGCATAACAGAGCATAATCTTTCTAATCCCCAGCCTGTATCAATATTCTTAGAAGGTAATTCCTTATAGTCCTTACGGTCTACACCCTCTTTAGAGCTGTACTGAGAAAATACGATATTACCAATTTCAATAAAGCGGTCGTTATCAATATCATTAGCGATTAGTTCCTTACCACGCTTATCATACTTTTCTCCACGGTCAAAAAACATTTCAGTATCAGGACCACATGGTCCTTCTCCAATTTCCCAGAAGTTTCCCTCTAAAGGAATCAAATGCTCTTCACTGATACCTTGGTTTAACCAAAGCTTCTTAGCCTCGCTATCCTCTGGATAGTAGGTAATATAGATTTTATCCTTATCAAAATCAAACCACTTTTCACTAAATAAAAGCTCATAAGCATAGGCAATTGCTTCCTTCTTAAAGTAATCACCAATAGAGAAATTACCTAGCATTTCAAAGAAGGTATGATGATATGTATCTCCAACATTTTCTATATCATTTGTACGAATGCACTTCTGTGCATTTGTAATTCTTGGACATTCAGGGACAACAGATCCATCAAAATATTTCTTTAGTGGTGTAACACCCGCATTTGTCCATAAAAGGGTTGGATCATCATGTGGTACTAAGGACGCTGAAGGCTCTACCTTATGTCCCTTGGATTTATAAAAATCTAACCACATTTGTCTGATTTCACTAGATGTCAATTTCTTCATGATATACCTCCGTTATATAA
>CAMWJY010000090.1 GCA_947174685.1 uncultured Mollicutes bacterium
CTTGGTGCTGGTGCAGTATAGGTTTGATATTTTGACTTCTCAGCAAAAACCACATCCTTTCGGTGTGTTTGAGTATAGTAAAAAATACCTACTCCGCCAACAGCTAATAATAATATGAAAATGGATAAGAATATGATTTTTTTCTTCATATCTATACACTTCCTTTGAAAATCCCACAATTTACATTTTATCATTATACTAAAAAAATACAAAAATGTCAAATTTGTTTGACAGAGAAAGCGTTTCGTTTATCATTTTTCTATCCAAAATCCTATAAAATTGATGAAAAATACAAAAATCAAAATAAAAGACCTACTAACGTAGGCCTTTTACCATTGGGAGAGTTATAGTTTGCTTATGAAAAAGCTTCTATCTTAATAGGGAAAGATAGTTTGTCTTATTTCTAAGACATCTATAGTATAACCCTGTCTTTTTTACTTTATACAAAAATTTATAAAATTATTTTATTTTGGCAACACGTACAGTATCTCTAGCAATCATTACTTCTTCATTTGTAGGAATAATGTATAGCTTAATCTTAGAGCTTGGTGTAGAAATAATTCTTTCATCAGAGAAGGTATCATTTAATACTTCATCAATCTCAACACCTAGAGGTGCTAATCTCTTAGCTACATTTAAACGTAGATGCTTTAGGTTTTCACCCATACCAGCTGTAAAGCAGATAGCATCACAGCCACCCATATATAACCAGTAGGAAGCAACATAGTCAGCAATTCTCTTTGCTTGTACATCAAAGGTTAATTTACATCTATGATCTCCTGCATTCATACCTGCAGTAACATCACGAGCATCATTAGAACGTCCAGACATTCCTAAATATCCTGACTTCTTATTTAAAATGTTAACTACCTCAGCTGCAGTTTTTCCTTCCTTATCACAGATATAAGAAACTACTGTAGGATCAATGTTACCGGTACGAGTTCCCATAGGAATACCCTCAAGTGGAGTAAGACCCATAGAGGTATCCTTACATTTACCTCCCTCTACTGCTGAAATAGATGCACCATTACCTAAGTGACATACGATAATCTTAGTATCCTTTAGAGGCTTACCCATAACCTCTGCACAGCGCTCAGATACATACTTATGAGATGTACCATGTGCACCATATTTTCGAATTCCATACTTTTCATACCACTCATATGGTACTGCGTACATATATGCCTCTTCTGGCATCGTTTGATGGAATACAGTATCAAATACTACAACCTGAGGTACCTTTGGTAATGCCTTTTGGAAAGCCTTAATACCAATGATATGTGCAGGATTATGTAGAGGTGCTAAATCAGCTAACTCTGCAATCTTATTGATTACTGTTTCATCAACTAAACAAGAATCCTTAAAATATTCTCCACCTTGAACTACACGATGACCAACACCAGAAATTTCCTTTAAATCCTTAACGATTCCCTTTTCAACTAAAGTATGTAGTAATAATTCTACACCCTCAGCATGTGTAGGTAAAACAGGATGTGTTTCTTCCTTCTTACCATCATATTTTAGAGTGAATATACCTTCCTCTAAACCAATACGCTCCATTACACCTGATGCGATTACTGCTTCTGCTGGCATATCTAATAATTGGAATTTGATAGATGAGCTACCAGCATTTACTGCCATAATTTTTGCCATTATTTGTTCTCCTCACTTCTATTATTTTTATTTTTTTCAAACCACGCTTCAATTTCAAGTAAGGACTGATTAAATTCCTTAACATCTGTGAAGCTTGGTAGTTTGACCATGAAACAATTTTTCTTATCCATAATACACTTTTGTATGACTAGGATAATTTTAGGTTTTGCAACAAACATACTATCTGGAAGCTCTACTAAACCAATAATAGAACACTCCTTTAAAAGCTGTTTTTTGAATTCCTGATTTTTATCATAATTAAAGAAATCATTATTTAATATGCCAATCATAGCCCCATTATCTTTAAGCATCTTACTATAATGGAGAATAGCCTCATATGGGAAATATGTTTTCCCTTCTTCTAAGATAGCATTTGGCATATCAAAGACTATACAATCAAGATTTTGCATAGAAAGATTTCTTGTATCCTGCAAGAATAACTCAACATCGATAGAAAGTAAATCACTCACCATTTTCGTGATTTTTACCATCCATTCATTATTGTCACATGCAAAAGCCTTACATTCCTTATCTAAATGATTCAAAATGGTATGTAAAAGATTGCCTGTCCCACATAATGGATCTAAAATTGACATCTTCTTTTCTGTATTAAGCTTTGTGATTAAATATGCAATAAAGATACCCAGGGTATCTGGAGTCGTATTTCCATTGGCTATACGCATCTCCTTAAAGCCCTTTAACAGAATGGCTTGCATCGCCTTACGAACATCTTCGACTGTGAAATCTACATCTACAAGCTTATCATAAACTGCATTTAATTTATCTGTAGTTTCCTCATCACAATCACAAACAATATCTGAGGCTAATATATTTTCTACAGTCATTTCAATTAATTCAAAATAGGATTTATGAAATGCATCATATAATATGTTATTTGATTCATCAACACAATCATAGAAAAGCTCTAGATGGTCTGTTTTAATCTCTTGCATAGAATTCACCATTAATAATTATAACAAATTTACCAAATCTTGTAAACTTTATTCCACATTTATTTTTACCTTAGGTAAATTTAATTTAAAATGAAAAGCCAAATATCTTATTCCTACTACCAAGACAATCGTTAAAATTGCAGCCAAGGAATACATATTGCTGTAAAGAATAATGAGATAAAAAAGTAAAGCGCCTAAGATTGCAGCAACACAATAAATATGCTTTCTAAATATTGCTGGAATATGTGCAGACATAATATCTCTTAGCATTCCTCCACCTACAGCAGTTAATACTGAACAAAAGATAATCATAAAATGATTTGTAATTCCAAATTCTTTTGTGAGGGTGGCTCCAACAACAACAAATACACCTAAGCCTAAGCTATCAATTATATTATACACAATTTGATATGCTTTACTCTCAACTACTTTAATATCCTTTAAGATATACATTACAACAAAAACAACTATGGTAGTTAATGCAGCTACTATCACATAGCTAGGATTTTCAAACATTAATGGCATAGGTCTACCTATAATTAAATCCCTAAATAAACCTCCACCAACAGCTGTCGTACAGCCTAATATCATAACTCCTAAAATATCCATACGATTTTCAATTGCAATTAAAGCCCCTGATATTGCAAAAGCAATCGTACCAATATATTCTAATATGGTTATCATTAAATTAATATCCATTTTACTTCTCTCCTAAATAATTTAATAATTCCAATGGGGTATCGACAATTTTATCGGTAAGTGCAGAAAGGACTTCCCTACTCCTAAAGCCATAAGAAACAAAGACACCATCAATACCTGCATTAAGGCTGGTCTTTACATCAACCTCACTATCCCCAACATAAAGAACCTCTTCCTTTTTCAAATCATATTGTTCTATAAGGGATAATAAAAAGGAAGCATCAGGCTTACGAGGTCTTCCAATAACCTCACCATAAACAAACTCCATTTGCATGGGAAAATGTTCTTCTACAAGCTTTGTTGCAATATCCTCTACTTTATTTGTTAAAACTCCTAAATGCATATTGTTCACTTTACAAAATTTAAGAACTTCCTCAATACCTTCATACTTAGTAGTAAAATCGTTATAATGGGAAGCATAATAGCTTTTAAACGAAATAAGTATCTCATCAATTTGGGAATTATGATTGGAAGCTAATAAAAGTAAATTACGGATTCCATTTCCAATATAGCTTTGAGTTTGTTCTAAGGTGATTGAAGGAAGATTAAACTTTTTTAAAGCATAATTACAAGCTTCCTTCAAATCTTCTAAAGTATTCAAAATTGTTCCATCCAAATCAAAAACAACTAGCTTATAGCTCATGATTCTTCACCTTATTATAGAATAACATATAGAATTGTTCTGCCAAACTACCCTTAGCTATTTTTTCTTTTCCTTCTTCTATACTAAACCAAGCATAGTCATCTATCTCATAATTAGAATGCACATTCATATCCTCAGCTACAGCAATAAAATTAATCATCAAGGTATTTGATTTTTCAAAATATTCTGTCTTCTGAAAAATTAGACGATCCACTTTTAGTCCAACCTCTTCATGTATTTCACGCCTTGCAGCATCTTCAGCATTTTCTCCTTTGGAAATATAGCCTGCAACTAAAATATATCTTTTTTTACCATATTGTTCTATTAAAAGTACCTTATCAAAATCTTTTGTAGTAATAATCATACTTACTGCTGTATTAAAAATCTTAAAGCGATACTCCTTACATTTTGGACAATAAGGAATGATTCCTTCATGTTCTAATTCTTTTTCGATAAGCTTTGTTCCACAATGAATACAATACTCCATAACTTACACCTTCACAATCGCCTTTATTCTACCACCATATCACAATTTTTTCTAGATAATCCCTACAAAAAGAAAAAAAATAACTATTTTTCAATAATTATTTTCTCTCCTACGACTAACAACTTATCTTCATTGAGTTTTAATAAATCCAGTGGAGATAATTGGTATCTTGCTAGAATATCTTCTACACGTTCACCAGGTCTAACAATATGAACCTTATCTGTTCTAAAAGGTATAGTTTGATTTGGAGCTACCTTAAGATTAGATATATCCTTGTAATTCAAGTTATACTTGTTGATTAACCCTTCCACACTATCACTTGATTTTGTAACATAATCCTGTTTTTTTGGAATAAACAAGATTTGGTTTGGATAAATCATATTAGACACTAAATGATTTGTGTTTTTTAAATCCTCAACACTAACTCCATATTTTTTAGCAATTGTGTATAAGGAATCATTTTGTTTAACAACATATTGATCATATGTACTATAATTTGGATTGTAATAATTCATTTTTTTCACCCATTCTATACTATGTGAAAAAAAGGCCTTTGATTAGGCCTTTACCCATTTTATAGGTTCAATATGATT
>CAMWJY010000091.1 GCA_947174685.1 uncultured Mollicutes bacterium
GTATTAGAGAAGATGGAAAGAAAATACAATACAGATTTTTTCTTAAAGAAAGTTGAAAAAATCAGAAGTGTTCGCCCTGATATCTCTATAACAACTGATGTTATTGTTGGTTTTCCTTATGAAACAGAAGAGGAGTTCAAATCCTCTATAGAGTTTATTAAGAAAGTAAATTTCAGCAAGCTTCATGTTTTTCCTTATTCTATGCGAAAAGGGACTAAGGCATGTAGCTTTCCTCAAATTCAGGACGCTATTAAAAAGGAACGTACAAGCAAGCTTATTGCCTTATCCAAGATATTGGAGTTGGATTATGCCCAAAGGTTTTTAGGAAGGACGATGGAGGTCCTTATTGAACAAATTGTGAATAAGGACTATATGGTAGGACATTCAAGCAATTATCTTCAAGTACACTTACCTGTAAATGAAAACCTCATTAAGAAAAATGTTTTAGTAAAAATAGAAAAAATAGTGGAAGATAAGATATTTGGAACTATTATTGAGGAGTAGAAGATGGCATTCATTCAATTAAAAGAGGCTCTTAGTTCCTTTGAAGAGGATTTTAGTAAGATCATAATCAGAAATAACGATGATCTATTTGTTATGTCCTTTGAAAGCTTTGAGCAAGCAAGAATCTATTTGATTAAGCAAGATAAAGAAGCTTATTTAGAACAAAATGTAAAACAGATTAGAGTTTTAACAGATACTGTTGAATTTTCTATATAAATTGCAGATTTAGGATTGAAAAGTCTTAGAATTTGCATAGAATATTTAATTTTTTACAAAAACCATTATTTTTTATAAAAAAATCTTTACATTTGAGTTTAGTTTATGTATAATATTATAGGAATTCGTCCTTGGAAGGAGGCTTAGTCATGCCAAAAACTGTTGTACGTGAAAAAGAAAGCATCGAAGATGCATTACGTAGATTTAAAAGAGATGTTTCTAGATCTGGTAACCTTCAAGAGGCGAAAAAACGTCAATATTATCTAAAACCTAGTGATGTTCGTAAACAAAAGCGTCAAGAGGCTCGTAAGAAATATAAGTAAGAAAAAGGGCTTTAAGCCCTTTTATTTTTTAAAGAAAGGAATGAAATTATGAAGATATATATGATGGGAGATTCTACTATGAAGTATAATAACATCTATTCTTATCCTCAAGTAGGCTGGGGGCAGGTGTTGCATTTGTTTGCTAAAAATGAATGCTTAATAGAGGACCATGCAGAAAATGGCAGAAGCACAAAGAGTTTTATTGAGGAAGGTAGATTTGATACTATCCTTAACAGATTACAGCCTGGTGATTATGTGATTTGCCAGTTTGGTCATAATGATGAAAAGGTCAATGACCCAACTCGTTATACTGAAGCCTTTGGCACGTATCAGGAAAATTTAAAATATTTTGCTGATAAGACAAAAGAAAAAGGAGGTCACATTGTATATGCAACCTCTATTACAAGACATAAATTTGAAAATGGAGTATGTATTAACTCTCATCAAGATTATCCAAGGGCTATGCTAGAATTTGCCAAGAAGCATGGCTATACCTGTATTGATTTAAATCAGCTTACTATAGATTTATATAATAAATTAGGAGAAGAAGCCTCAAAGAAATTTCATATGATTTTTCCTGCAGGGGCTTATGCTGCACATCCTGAGGCCAAAGAGGATCATTCTCATCTAGTTATGGAAGGCGCTCTTATGATTGCTGAAACGTTTGTAAGAGCACTGGCTAAAACAAATGATTCATTAAAGAATTGTTTTCTAGATTTACAGAATAAAGAACCTATTGATGAAAAAATGCTTATCGATTAGCCCTTTTGGGCTTTTTTTCTTTTTTTAAATGTCTGCTATATTCAAAGGATAAATCTTTCTCACAGGTTTTCATAGCATTATAGGTTATCCCCATCATAAACATGGATATAACTAAGCTTGATCCTCCATAGGAAACGAAAGGCAAGGTTACACCTGTAACTGGAATTAATCCGATAACAACAGCAATATTTATGAAAACTTGAATCATCAGTAGAGAGGTAAAGCCAAAGACTAAGTAGCTTGCAAAGCTATCTTTAGAGGCTTTAGCCAGCTTATAGCCTAAATAAATTAAATATCCGAATAAACAGATTAATACAACACCACCTAAGATACCTAACTCCTCTACTATAATTGCAAAAATAAAGTCATTGCCTGGTTCTGGTAAATAGAAATATTTTTGTTTGGATTTGAAGAGTCCATATCCAAACAAGGATGCTGGTGAGATAGCATATAAGGACTGGATAATCTGAAAACCACTTCCAAGAGGGTCATTCCAAGGATCTAAGAAGGAAATAATTCGCTCTAAACGATAGGGAGCTGCCAAGATCATTAGAGTTAAACCAGCCCCAGCAGCAACAACCCCTATTACAATATTTTTGAGTTGAAATTCTCCAATAAATAAAAGCATCACAATGCTCATCACCATGATTAATCCACTACCAAAATCAGGCTGCAGAAGAATTAAACCAAAAATAATACCTACAAAAATCATATATAAATAAAAGTATTTATTTTTTTTAAGAATACCTTGATTTTTTGATAAAAACTTGGCCGTAAAAATAATAAGACCTAGCTTCATAAATTCTGCTGGCTGAATAGAAAAATCGCCAATACCTATCCAAGATCTTGCTCCTCCTCTAACAATACCAATTCCTGGAATTAAAACTATAATTAAAAGAATAAGACAGCCTAAAAATATCTTATTGGCTTGCTTTAACCAAAAGGTGTAAGGTATTTTAGATGCTATGATGTAGCCAACTAACCCTACTCCAAAGAAAAGACCTTGTCTCAAAAGATAGTAGTAAGGATTTCCTGTTTTATATTCTGCCCATATACTAGATGCAGAATATATCATCACTAAGCCTATTCCAATGATAGTAAAAAGGACAATGTTATATAAGATTAAGTACTTTTTCATAGCATCACCAAAAAATTTTATGCTTGAGTTCTTGATTTTATTAGAAAAAGAAGTATAATAATAACAATTGCGACTGAGTCGCAAAAGAGGTGCACTATGTATCAAACCAATCATCAAAAGATTATTTTGGACTTTTTTAAAAGTCATCAGGACCAAGCATTCACTGCTCAAGCCTTAATCGATAGATTTCAAGGCCAAATCAATAAGGCTACCATATACAGAAAGCTTCATCTGCTAGAAGAAAACAAAATGGTTCGTAAGTCCTATAATGATATGAAGAAGTCTTATGAATATCAATATGCTTTAGATTGTGAAAATCATCTCCATTTAATATGTAAAGAGTGTGGGAAGATTATTCATTTAAAATGTGATCAGACGAGTAGCTTTGTTTCTCATCTATCTAACCAGCATGGCTTTTTAATTGATCAGAGAAGCACAATGATTTTCGGAGTATGTGAGGGGTGTAAGAGTCATGCTTGATGTTTTCCTAGATGCTTTATTAGATAGCCTTAAGGTATTTGGAATAGCTTTTATTCTTTATTTTGTTTTTTCCTTTGTTCATGAAAAAATTACAGCTTTATTCCGCAAGCATAAGAAGATTTCTCCTTTAATAGGTGCAAGCTGTGGCTTGATTCCAGAATGTGGAATATCTGTTGTGGGGGCCGATATGTATCAAAAAAGTCAAATCAGTATGGGCACTATTTTAGCTATCTTTTTTGCTTGTTCAGATGAGGCGTTATTTATTTTATTTAGTGATTATAAAAAGCTCATCTATATCATTCCCTTATTAGCTGTTAAGTTTATATTTGCTTGTGTGCTGGGCTATACAGTAGATAGATTTCATAAAGAAAAAATAATTACTATAGAGGCTGAAGATTTAAAATTAGATTGCTGTGAACACCATCATCATGAAAAGAATAAGCTTATAGAGCATTTGGTTCATCCTTTGCTTCATTGCTTGAAAATTTTCGGTTATGTATTTGTGATTAATCTTTTTTTTGGATTCTTAGTTTATTATATAGGTGAGGATACTATTTTATCCTTCTTAAAGAGTAATAAGGCACTGGGACCACTTGCCTCAGGAATTATTGGTCTCCTTCCAAATTGTGCAGCAAGTGTTTTGATGAGTGAATTATTTTTAATGGATGGTTTATCCTTTGGTGCTTTAGTCACAGGCTTAAGCGTAAATGCAGGAGTAGGACTAGTTTATTTATTAAAGTTTAAAGAAATGAGAAAAAATGTTGGTATTATGGTTTCCATTCTTTTCCTTTATTCCTTGCTGATTGGATATTGTATTTTAGGAATTATGGAGTGTATAGGATAATGGAAGAACAGTATAATAAGGCTAAAGAAGCCTTTGAACAAAAGGATTTTGTTGAGGCATTAAAATTATTTTCAGAAATTGAATATCTTGATAGTAAGGCATTGGAAAATAAGTGCATAGATGCACTAGAGGATTTGATTTATTATTCTAAAAAGAAAAAAGCAGTAGAATATTTGGAAAGATTATCCTTTTACAAGGATTATAATTATTTTTTAGATGCTTATAAGAGAAGAAGAATGAATCTAATTTCTAAAATATTAATGTTTGGAAGTGCACTTATAGGCACAATAATTTTAATTATTGTTTTACTTTTATAAATCTTTAGACAACAAAAAAGCTATTCCTTAGGGAATAGCGTATTTTTTAATGGTGACCTGTACGGGGTTCGAACCCATAAATGCATGCGTGAAAGGCATGTGTGTTAACCGTTTCACCAACAGGCCATTTGTTATTGCTCATTTATTATAACATAATTCAATTTCAAGTCAACACTTTTTTTATTATTTTAGGATATTATGCCAAAAAAATCATGAAAAAATCAACAAAAATCTAAATTAAAAAAAAAAGCAAAAGACAGAGAGGACAA
>CAMWJY010000092.1 GCA_947174685.1 uncultured Mollicutes bacterium
CAACAGGATTCATCTATAAGTAATATCGCTTTATCCGAGACGATTGGACTCGCGCCATCTTCATGTTTACTTCGAGTTAAAAATTTAAAAGAACAAAAAATCTTAAAGCAATTTACTGTAGTCGTTGATGAAAAGCAATTAGGCTTCCAAATTACCTGTTTTGCTAAAATATACATCCTTCCCTTTAATCGTGAAAATTGCCAAAGCTTTATAGCCGAGGTTAAGCAGATTCCTGAAATCGTGGAATGCTATACGATTACTGGAGATGCATCCTTCCTATTAAAGATTGTTGCTAAGGACTTAGAATCTTATCGAAATTTTGTTTTTGATAAGCTATTAAAAGCCCCATATGTAAACAATGTTGATACCTCCATTGTGGTAGGATCAGAAAAGGAAAGTACGACAATTCCTTTTGAATAAATTACTTTAAGAGCCATTTGGCTCTTTTTTTGTTGAAAAATAGGAGAGTGTGAAAATGAAAGGTATTAAGAAATTATGGAAATGGAGTAAGAAGTATTTATGGCTTGTAATTCTAATTGTGGCACTGTCTACAATATTACAATGGCTTTATGCTTATTTACCTCTGTTTATTCAATACGCTTTTGAGCGAATTAATCAAGTAACAGAACAAAAAACAGATTTACCGAAGTTCTTATTAAACTGGTATAACAGTATAGAAAATATTCTTACGTGTCTACTTATAGTGGGCGTAAGTATGATTGTGCTTCAAGCAGTTCGTTCTGTTTTACGTTTTTTAGATAATTATTACCAAGGAGCTTTAGCTCATTATATAAGCTATGATATGCGTATAAAGATATATGATCACGTGATGAATTTATCCTATACCTATCATAATCATTCGGATATTGGAGATTTAATTCAAAGGTCCACATCAGATGTTGATCAAACATCGACCTTTATATCCAGTATGCTACCTGGTTTAATTGATATATTTGTTACAGTCATTATTGGTGCATATCGTGTTTATAAAATATCCCCTGTTTTGATGTGGGTAAGCATGGTCAGTATGCCGATTACTGCAGCATCCTCAATCATTTACTTTAGATATTGTAATAAAGCATTCCAAAGAATAGAAGAATCTGAAAGCAAAATGACAACAATCATTCAGGAAAATGTCAATAGTGCTCGTGTAGTTAGAGCTTTCGCAAACGAAGAATTTGAGTTTGAAAAGATGGATGAAGCAAATAAGAATTATACTAAAAAGAATGGGGAACTAAACACAGTTATGGCTGCCTTTTGGGGTGGAAGTGACTTTTTGGTTTTCTTACAATATGCACTTACCATGAGTGTTAGTATTTTCTTAGCAAAAGATGATTTATTAAATTCGGCAGATATTATTGCAGCTTTATTGTTAATGGGTATGCTCATTTGGCCTATGCGTAGCTTAGGTAGAATTATTGCTTCCTTTGGTAAAGCGAGTGTTGCGGCTAACCGTATTGATGAAATATTATGTGTTCCTGAGGAATTTGATATCAATGGAACTGAAACTCCTGAAATTACAGGAGATATAGAATTTAAAAATGTAACCTTTCAGTTTGAGGATGATTCTAAGCCTTTATTAAATAATGTTTCCTTCCATATTAAGTCTGGTCAAACAATTGCCATTGTTGGTAAAACTGGAAGTGGAAAATCTACAATTTGTAATATATTGACTAGAATGCTTGAAATTAATGATGGCGATATTTTAATTGATGGTGTTTCAATCAAAAATGTTGAAAAGAAGCATTTGAGAAGAAATATAAAGTTTATACTTCAAGATCCGTTCTTGTTTTCTAAAAATGTGTATGAAAATGTGGCAATTGTAGATCCTAGAATTCCAACAGAGCGTGTTTATGAAGCTGCTAAAACTGCAGCGATTCATACAGAAATAGAGAAGTTTGAACGTGGCTATAAAACGATAGTTGGAGAAAAAGGAACCACTTTATCTGGTGGTCAGAAGCAAAGAATCGCCATCGCAAGAATGCTTGTTAAGGATTCTAATGTGATTATATTTGATGATTCTTTATCTGCTTTAGATACAAAGACGGATTTAATGATTCGGCAGGCTCTAAAGAAGAAGAGTAAGGATCAAACAATGATTATTATTACCCACCGTTCAACAACCGCTAAGGAAGCAGACCAAATCATTGTATTAGATCAAGGAAGTATAGCTCAGATTGGTAAGCATGAGGAGCTTGTTGCTCAAGAGGGCTTATACAAGGAGCTATGGGGAATTCAAGGAGAGCTAGAAAAAGAATTTAACGCAATTTTAAAGGAGGAAAACTAAGATGGATGATTTTGATTATGAACAAGAAGAAATCAATGATTTAGATTATCATTCGAATAATAAAGGTCCATGGAAGAAAATCTTTAAAACAGTTTTGCTTCATAAGGGAACCTTCATTGGTTTAATTCTTTCTGTAATTGCTTTAGCTGTATTAGATGTTTGCTATCCTTTGATTAATTCCTTTGCGATTTCTCATTTCTTTGAAAGTAATAGCTCTGATCGCTTTGATATTATATGGTGGATGGTTGCAGGATATATTGGCGTAAGCTTAGCCTATGGTGTCTGTGTTTTTTCCTTCCTGTATTTTGCTGGCAAGGTAGAAATACAAACCTCCTATCAGCTTAGAAAAGAGGCTTATTTAAATTTACAAAAGCTACCATTCAGTTATTTCGATAAGACTGCACAGGGCTGGATTATGGCACGTGTTACCTCTGATTCTCGTAAGCTTAGTGAAATTATTTCTTGGGGATGTGTAGACTTGCTATGGGGATTTCTATCTATGATTGGAATTTTAGGTGTTCTTTTAGTAGTAGATCCATTGCTTTCTTTAATTGTTTTAGTAATTCTACCTATATTGGTTACACTTACAATCATCATTAGAAAGAAGATGCTTGCCAGCTATAGAGATGCAAGAAAGGAAAACTCCAAAATTACGGCAGCCTACAATGAGGGCTTCATGGGTGCTAAAGCAGTAAAAAGCTTAGTTATAGAGGATAAATGCTCTACAGAGTTTGTAAGTAAGGCTACAGCGTATAAAAAAGCATCCTTACGTGCTGTATTCTTTTCTGCAATCTTTGGACCAGTCACTTTTATATTATGCTATGTAGGAGTAGGAACCACCCTTTATTTCGGTGGAAATATGGTTTTAAAGGAACTAATTGATAGTGCAATTCTATACTTGTTTATAGATTACACTGTAAAATTCTTTGATCCTATTATTGCCATTTCTAGAGTCATTGGTGACTTCCAGCAGGCGCAGGCTTCTGCTGAACGTATTATCTCTTTAATTGAAGAACAGCCTGAAATCACAGATAGCCCTGAGGTTATTGAAAAATATGGTACGATTTTCGAACCAAAATTTGAAAACTTTGAACCTTTGATTGGTGAGGTTGAATTTAAGGATGTAACCTTTAAATACGCTAAAGGAGAAGAGGTTTTAAAGAATTTTAATCTACATATACCTGCTGGTTCTAGTGTAGCCTTAGTAGGGCACACAGGAAGTGGTAAATCTACAATTGTCAATTTAATTTGTAGATTTTATGAGCCTACTACAGGAGATATCCTAATTGATGGACATAGCTATAAGGATAGAAGTATTACATGGCTACATTCTAATATCGGCTATGTTTTACAAACACCACAGCTATTTAGTGGTACAATTATGGACAATGTGAGATATGGGAAATTAGACGCAACAGATGAAGAAGTAAAGGAAGCTTTAAAAACAGTTGCTGCAGATGAGTTTATTGCTAAGCTTGATGATGGATACGAAGCTTTGGTTGGAGAAAGTGGATCTAAGCTTTCTGTTGGTGAACGTCAGCTCATCAGCTTTGCAAGAGCTATTGTTGCTGATCCTAAAATTTTAGTATTAGATGAGGCAACATCATCTATTGATACACAAACTGAAAGTTTAATTCAAAAGGCTGTTGAAAAGGTAATGCAAGGAAGAACAACCTTTATGATAGCTCATAGACTTTCTACGGTTGTAAATGCAGATATTATTCTTGTTATGAAGGATGGCTGTGTTGTAGAAAGTGGAAAGCATCACGAATTACTTTCACAAAAGGGATATTATTTTGAGCTTTATAAAAACCAATTTGCTGAGGATGCAGTAAATAAGATTTTAAATAAAGAACAAGCAAGCTTTCAATAAAAAAATAAGAACAAAAGGAGGTGGTAAAAATGAATTATTTGAGATTGAGTAAAGAGGTATCTTATGCATTAAGACATAATCCGAAACAATACAATTTAACATTAGATTCTTTAGGATATGTACAAATTGAAGAGCTATTATTCGCTTTAAACAAAAGTACTCATTACCCGAAGGAAATTACATTAGAGGATTTAAATAAAGTAATTGAAATTTCTGATAAGAAAAGATTAGAAATTACAGAGGATAAAATAAGAGCTTTATATGGCCACTCCTTCATAACAAAAATCGAAAAGGTTTCTGCTTTACCACCTGAAATTCTTTATCATGGGACATCACACTCTACTATAGATAAGATACTTAAAGAAGGACTTAAGCCAATGAACAGGCAATATGTTCATTTATCAGTGGATCAAGAAACTGCAATTCAGGTAGGAAAAAGAAGAGATGAAGCACCTGTGATTTTATCTATTGACACAAAATCTGCCATACAAAGCGGCATAAAATTTTATTTAGGAAATGATAAGGTTTGGTTATCTGACCCTATTCCTATTCAGTATATAAGAGTACTAAATTCATAAAGAAAACATATTAGACTGTTGATTGAAAATCAGCAGTTTTTATTTTAAATATAAAAGAATATGTTTTTTGGGTAAAGTGTTGATATTTTTTTACTAATCCTTTAAAAT
>CAMWJY010000093.1 GCA_947174685.1 uncultured Mollicutes bacterium
CTGATGTGAGAAATAAAATATTACTCCCATCCAAGCTAAAACAATAACAACTGGTAATATTTTTTTAATGATTTTTTTCATTTTATCCTCCTCAAAAATACAACCTTTACAACAAAAATAAAACCTCTATTAGATTATACCACAAAATCGAAAAATTTATTTGTGAAATTATGTGATTTTATTTAATAATCTTTTCTAAATTCAAAATAACTAACTTGCAAATAAATTAGCTTTTAAAAATATTTTAATAGTATTATACCCTAGAAAAAGAAAAAGGGCAATGCTTTTAGCATTACCCTACTTATTAGTTTATTGATTATTCAATAATTTCAACTACTGAACCAGCACCAACAGTATGTCCACCTTCACGGATAGAGAACTTAGTACCTTGTTCCATAGCAATTGGGTGAATTAACTCAACTGTCATAGTTGTGTTATCGCCAGGCATAACCATTTCAGTACCAGCAGCTAAAGTAATGATACCAGTAACGTCTGTAGTACGGAAATAGAATTGAGGACGATAGTTAGAGAAGAATGGTGTATGACGACCACCCTCGTCCTTTGATAATACGTAAACTTGAGCAGTAAACTTCTTATGAGGAGTAACTGACTTTGGTTTAGCTAATACTTGACCACGTTGAACTTGATCACGGTTAATACCACGAAGTAATACACCGATGTTATCTCCAGCCTCAGCATAGTCTAATAACTTACGGAACATTTCAACACCAGTAACAACTGAAGTTTGAGTTTCTCTAATACCGATGATTTCTACTGAATCACCAACGCGAACTTGTCCACGCTCAACACGTCCAGTAACAACTGTACCACGACCAGTAATTGTGAATACGTCTTCGATAGGCATTAAGAATGGCTTATCAGTATCACGAACTGGAGTTGGGATATAGTCATCAACGATGTCCATTAATTCTTCTACCTTAGCAACCCAGTTAGCATCGCCTTCTAGAGCCTTTAATGCAGATCCACGAACGATAGGAATATCATCACCTGGGAAGTCATACTCGCTTAATAATTCACGAGTTTCCATTTCAACTAAGTCGATTAATTCTTCATCATCAACCATGTCGCACTTATTTAAGAATACAACTAATCTAGGTACACCTACCTGACGAGCAAGTAAGATGTGCTCACGAGTTTGAGCCATAGGTCCATCAGTTGCAGCGATAACTAAGATACCACCATCCATCTGAGCAGCACCAGTAATCATGTTCTTTACATAGTCGGCATGTCCTGGACAGTCAACGTGTGCATAGTGACGATTAGCAGTCTCATACTCTACGTGTGCAGTATTAATTGTAATACCACGCTCTTTCTCTTCTGGAGCAGCGTCGATTTGGTCATAAGCTTGAGCCTTTGCTAAACCCTTCTTTGCAAGAATAGTAGTAATAGCAGCAGTTAAAGTAGTTTTACCATGGTCTACGTGTCCAATTGTACCAATATTAACATGTGGTTTGGTACGTACAAATTTTTCCTTTGCCATTTTAAATGGTCCTCCTATTTTTTATTTTTTAAATTTTTCTTATTTTACCAATATATATTTTACCCTAATTGGCAAGGGTTTGCAAGTAGAATGTTAAAAATTACGCTCTACTTTTAATAATCTCTTCCTGAATGCTTCTTGGAACGGCTTCATAATGGTGTGTTTGCATAATGAAGTTACCACGTCCTTGAGAGTTAGAACGAAGAGCTGTTGCATAACCAAACATTTCAGCAAGTGGAACATAAGCACGAATCTTCATACCATTTCCACGTTTTTCTTGAGAATCCAAACGTCCACGACGGCTTGTTAAATCTCCAATTACATTTCCTACATATTCTTCTGGAACAGTAACATCTACTTCCATGATTGGTTCAAGTAATACAGGTTTACATTTATCCTTTGTAACCTTTAATGCCATTGATGCAGCAATCTTAAATGCCATTTCTGAAGAGTCAACCTCATGGTATGATCCATCAAATAGGGTTGCCTTAACATCAATCATAGGATATCCAGCTAAAACACCATTAGGTAGTGCTTCCTGTAATCCCTTATCAACAACAGGGATATATTCTCTTGGAACAGTACCGCCGACAACCTTGTCAACGAATTCATATCCCTTATCAGGATTTGGTTCAAATTTAATCCAAACGTGACCATATTGTCCACGACCACCAGACTGACGAATGAATTTACCTTCACAATCAGCTGCTTGAGTAATAGTTTCACGATAAGAAACCTGTGGAGCACCAACGTTTGCAACAACGTTGAATTCTCTCTTCATACGGTCAACAATGATATCTAGGTGAAGCTCACCCATACCTGCAATAATAGTTTGTCCTGTTTCAGGATCTGTATAAGTTCTGAAGGTTGGGTCTTCTTCTGCAAGCTTAGCTAAAGCATTAGACATTTTTTCTTGGTCAGCCTTAGTTTTAGGCTCTACAGCTACGTTAATAACTGGTTCAGGGAATACCATCTTTTCTAGGATAACTTCATATTTTTCATCAGTTAAAGTATCACCAGTTGTAGTATTCTTGAAGCCTACTGCAGCAGCAATATCTCCTGAATAAACTTCTTTAATTTCTTCACGGTGGTTAGCATGCATCTGAACGATACGACCTAAACGCTCCTTAGTATCCTTAGTTGTATTTCTAATGTATGAACCAGAAGAAATATGACCTTGGTATACACGGAAGTAAGTTAATCTACCTACAAATGGGTCTGCAACAACCTTGAATGCTAAGGCAGCAAATGGAGCATCATCTGTTGGATGAATATCTACCTCTGCACCTGTATGGTCAATACCCTTAGTTGCAGCAATATCTGTTGGAGCAGGTAAGTAATCAATTACACCATCTAGCATCTTCTTAACACCCATATTCTTGAATGCAGATCCACAGAATACTGGGAAGAATTGTACAGCTAGAGTTGACTTACGAATTACAGACTTTAGCATTTCTGTAGGAATTTCTTCTCCTTCAAGATATAGCATAGCTAAATCATCATCAAATTGAGATAATGTATCAATTAATAATTCTCTCTTCTCATTTGCTAAATCTACTAAATCAGCTGGAATTTCAGCTTCTTTATAGTTTTCTTCTTGGGCACCATCATATAGGTAAGCCTTCATTTCAATTAAGTCGATTTGACCCTTGAATTGATCTTCAGCACCAATTGGCCATTGTACTGCAGCAGCAACAGCGCCTAAACGATCATGAATTGTATTTACAGAATATTCAAAGTCAGCACCAATCTTATCCATTTTATTAACGAATACGATACGTGGAACATTGTAATCTGTAGCCTGACGCCATACAGTTTCAGTCTGAGGTTCTACACCTGCTTGTCCATCAAGTACTGTAACAGCACCATCAAGAACACGAAGAGAACGAGATACTTCAACAGTAAAATCTACGTGTCCTGGAGTATCAATAATATTTACTCTATAGTTTTTCCAAATAGCTGTAGTTGCAGCTGAGGTAATTGTGATACCACGCTCTTGCTCCTGAGCCATCCAGTCCATTGTTGATGCACCATCATGAGTTTCACCAATCTTATGGATTTTCTTTGTATGGAACAAAATACGTTCCGTAGTTGTCGTTTTACCAGCATCAATGTGAGCCATGATACCGATATTACGAGTTTTTTCTAATGAAAATTCTCTAGGCATAAATTAAATCTCTCCTATAATAAATTACCAACGATAATGTGCAAAGGCTCTGTTAGCTTCAGCCATCTTATGTGTATCTTCACGCTTCTTGCATGCGCCACCTACACCATTAGCAGCATCCATAATTTCCTTTGCTAATTTTTCTTCCATAGTCTTATCGTTACGAAGACGTGCATATTTTATTAACCATCTTAAACCTAAAGTTTGCTTTCTTTCAGGTCTAACCTCAACTGGTACTTGATAGTTTTGTCCACCAATACGACGACTCTTAACTTCTAAAACTGGCATAATGTTTTCTAGTGCTTTATTAAATACTTCTAGTGGATCCTGTCCTGTAGTTTCTTTAACACGGTCAAAAGCACCATATAAAATTGTTTGTGCAGTTCCTTTTTTACCATCTAACATAATTGCATTAATAGTTCTTGTAACTACTTTTGAATTATATATTGGATCTGGAAGCACATCTCTTTTTGCAATATGTCCCTTACGAGGCATGAGCGATTCCTCCTTTAAATTTTAATTTCTTATTTTTGTTTTGGGCGCTTTGCACCATATTTAGAACGGCTTTGCATTCTATTTGCAACACCAGTAGTATCTAACGCACCACGAATAATATGATAACGAACACCTGGTAAATCCTTAACACGTCCACCACGGATTAATACTGTACTATGCTCCTGTAAGCTATGACCAATACCAGGAATATAAGCTGTAACTTCAATTCCGTTAGTCAAACGAACTCTGGCATATTTACGTAAAGCTGAGTTTGGCTTCTTTGGTGTCATAGTAGTAACACGTGTACAAACACCACGCTTTTGAGGTGATGGAAGCTTTGTATATCTTTTATCTAAGGTGTTAAATCCAATACCTAAGCTTGGGGATTTAGACTTAGAAACCTTATCTGTTCTTCCGTTACGTACTAATTGTTCAATAGTTGGCATATTGAAAGCTCCTTTCTATCCTTTACAAGGATATTTCTTTTTATACCGAATCTATATCTTTTTAAGATATCTTTGACACAGCTCTTTCATTATATCAAAAAATAAAGATAAGTCAATGAAAATTTGCAAGTTTTTTAACTTTTTTATTTTTAAAAAGAAACACACGACTTTGTGTAATTAAAATACATTGATATTTCAATGTTTTTATTTTTATTCTAC
>CAMWJY010000094.1 GCA_947174685.1 uncultured Mollicutes bacterium
AGTCTATACTATAATATTTATTAAGAATGACAAAATTAAGGAGTGAGATTTATGAATATAAAAAGATGGGTTCTAATTGGTTTAACTTCAATTACACTTATTGCAATATTAGTCCTAAAATATGCGTTTCAAAATATTCCTCAATGGGTAATCTATGTCCTATTGGCTCTAGTTCTTATTTTAATGGTATTCTATCAGCTTGAGACAACTAAGGAAGAACAAAAAAAGAAAGAAAAAGCTATTGAAGAAGAAAAAGATAAAAGAAACGAACTAATCACTATACTGGAATCAAAATCTGAAGATTCTCCAACAGCTAGCGTTATGTATGGTATTCTAACTAAGCAAATACTAGAAATCCAGTCTCTAATTGAACAAAAGAATTTTGAAGTGAATTTTGATTTTAATGAGGAGGACTGCTATTACGAGGTAGAAATATCCTCTAAATATGAAAAAAAGAAGGAAATGTATTTCATGACTCTAATCCTTGATGAAAAAGAGGAAGAGAAAATGATAGTTTTTAATAATGGTGATGGAATAAAAACCGAAGGAATGAAAGAATCTGAAATTATAGACATCATTATAGACAACATAAATAAATTTCAATAAACTAGGATATTTTTGTTTTATTCATAAATAAAATCATAGGATTTCTCTCATACTATAAATGGTGATTTTATGGAAAAAACAAGAAAATATTATCAAGAGCTGATTGCAGTAAAAAAGGATTATAAAACTGCGCTAAAAAATTTTCTTTTAGCCTTTTCTACAGGTGGCTGTGTATCCATTATTGGTCAGCTCTTTTTTGATTTGTATTATTATGCTCTCCATTTAGAGAAACAGGATGCTTCCTTATATATGACACTGACAATGGTGCTTTTAGCAGGTCTGCTTACCGCATTTGGTATCTATGATAACCTAGGACAAATAGCTAAATGTGGACTTGCAATACCGATTACAGGCTTTGCAAATGCATCTGTATCCTCAGCAATGGAATATCATAAGGAAGGTATTATTCTTGGTATTGGAGCCAATGCTTTAAAGCTTGCAGGAAGTGTTATTGTTCTAGGAACAACCTCAGCTCTTTTAGTTGCATCTATAAGATATATACTTGAGGTGTTATTATGACCTTTAAGCTAAAGGACGTATATCTAACCTCCTCCATTGTAGTTGCAGGAGAACTTGAAGGCAAGGGACCTTTAAAAAAATATTTTGATTCAATAGATGAGTGTAAGGATTGCTGCTTTGAAAATAGTGAAATTGATATGCTTTCAAAAGCAATTGACATGCTTTTAGAAAAAGAAAATCTAAAAGCTGAGGATATTTCATTAGCTGTTGGTGGAGAGCTTTCTAACCAATTAACTACTTCAAGCTATACCTTTAGAAAGCTTCCCATAAGCTTAATTGGTGTTTATTCTGCCTGCTCAACGATTTCATTAAGCTTAGGTGTGGCAGGATTGTTACTCAATGATGAGGAAATTCAAAATGTTTTAGTTTATACTTCAAGTCATAACCAGTCCGCAGAGCGACAATTTAGAAATCCAGTAGAATATGGTGGAAATAAAGAAGAAACACAAACCTTCACCTCAACTATAGGTGCAAGTGCTCTTTTAACCCATCAAAAAGGAAAATTAAAGCTTACTGACTTTACACTAGGAAAAGTCATTGATGTTGGCTTTACAGATGCCTGTGATTTTGGTAGAGCTATGGCTCCAGCTGCCTTAGAAACCTTATTTGCCCACTTTAAAGCCACAAATACGACGCCTAAGGACTATGATTTGATCTTGACGGGTGATTTATCCACCTATGGCTTCGAAGTCGTTTCAAAGGCTTTAAAGGAAGAATATGGAGAAGTCAATAACTATAATGATTGTGGACTTATACTTTATAATACGAATAGTCAAAATGTTTTAGCTGGTGGTAGTGGCCCTGGTACCTCAGCTGCAGTATTCTTATCCTTTATTAAGAAAATAATGCTAGAAGGATACTATAAAAAAGTACTTTTATGTGCAACAGGCGCCCTTATGAATCCAACAATGATTAACCAGAAAAATAGCTTACCTTGTATCGCGCATGCTATCTGCATGGAGGTGGAATCATGATTTATTTATATGCATTTTTAGTTGGAGGAGCGATTTGTGGCTTAGCTGAAATCATTAAGGATATATTCAAGCTGACTGTAGGCCATATGACTGTTTTATTTGTCTGTCTAGGAGCCCTCTTAGATTTTGGTGGCTTTTATGATCGTCTGCTTGAGTTTGCAGGAGCAGGTGCAGCACTTCCTATAACCAATTTTGGACATTCCTTAGTTCATGCTGCCTTAGAAAAGGCTAGAGAAATTGGCTACATTGGTATCTTTACAGGAATTTATGGTAAAACCAGTGCTGGAATAGCATTTACTATATGCATCTCTGTACTAATAGCTCTTATTTTTAGACCAAGAAAGTAGAAGAAGACTTTTTGGTCTTTTCCTTTTTCGATTTCTTAAGAGAATTTATGGTTTTTTTAGAGAAAATATTGTATAATTGTTGGAAAAGGATGTGACATCTATGAGTGAAGCTAAAAATCCAATCCTTGAGCCTAATAAGACTGTGGCTGTAGTCTTTTATGCATTAATCTATATCTTTGGTAGTAGCTTTATAATCACTTTACTAGCCGTTCTATATAATGTACACAATAAATTAGGCTTAGACCCAATTACAATGCTTACTGTCATTTCAACTACAGATATTACCCAGTTGGAAGAAAAGCTTCAAGGTATGTATATTTTTTGCAATTCTTATGGACACTTTTTTTTGTATGGGCTTTTATTCATTGGAGTACTTTTCTTTATGAGAGATCATTTAATTAATGATGGAACAGCTTTTATCAAGAATTATAAAAGACTATTATGGCTCATTCCCGTATGTACTATAGTTGGATATGTATTATCTTATGTGATAGAGATTGTCGTCAGCTTGTTTATTCATAAGGACTCAATAAATCAGTCCCTCATAGAAATCCTCATTTATAATGGTGGGGCAATACCTATGTTTTTGGCAGTTGTAGTATTTGCTCCAATTGTAGAAGAGCTTATCTATCGTAAGGCAATTTTTGAATATCTTAAAAAATATCATATTGCAATATCCTATGTGGTCTCTATTATAGTTTTTACATTTCCACATGTCCTTTCGACCTTTCTAGAGCCTGGCTATACAGTATTAGAAAATATATTAATATGTATACCTTATATGCTCAGTGGATTTTTACTCTGTTTGACCTACCACCTATGTAATAAAAATATATATGCTTCATGGTTTTTCCATTTAATGAATAACTTAATTTCTTTTATAATGATTATAGCTTTAAGAGGTGAAGCATGATTAAAAATCTAGATACAGTTTATAATGATATTATTTTTGATGAATTAAAACGAAAAAATGCCATTCTTACGGCAGGAGATAAGACAATAGGCTTTAACTCTTTAACTGTATCCTGGGGTGGAATAGGAGTATTATGGGGAAGAGATGTTGCTTATGTGTTTGTAAGAAAATCTCGTCATACCTATTCATTCTTAGAAAGAAGTGAAAGTGTTACGCTTTCATTTCTAGATGAAAAATATAAAGATAGTGTACAATATATAGGAACACACTCTGGAAGAGATGAGGATAAAATGAAAAATGCTAATCTTTCTTATACCTATGATCCAGACTATGATGGTGCATATATTAGACAAGCGACCTATTGTTTTAAAATGAAAAAGCTCTATTCTATAGATCTACCTTATGAAGAATTACCTTCAGATATTAAGAATCAGTACTATAAAGATGGAGATCTTCATACAATGTTTGTATGTGAAATAAGACAATTCTTAGTAACGGAGGAATATAATGAACTACATTGATCTACATTGTGATACCATCTCAGAGCTGATGCAAAATAAGGATTGGCATCTTTTCGATGCGCCTCTTCAAATTAATTTAAAGCACCTAAAGGCTGGAAACTCTTTACTTCAATGCTTTGCGATGTTCGTATATCTAAAGAAAACTCCAAAGCCTTTCGAATACTGTATTCAAATGATTGATCGCTATTATGAGGAAATCGAAAAGTATAAGGAATGGATTGCTCCTGTATTGTCCTATGCAGATGTAGAAAAGAATCAGAAGGAAGGAAAGCTTTCAAGTCTATTAACCATAGAAGAAGGTGGAGTAACAGAATCTAACCTAGCCTATTTAAGAACTTTTTATAGACTTGGAGTACGTATGATTTGCTTAAACTGGAATTTTGAAAATGGGGTAGGACACCCTAATTTTAAGCTTACAGAGCATCCTGATTTTAAAACGCCTAATGTAGAAGAAGGATTAACAGAATACGGAATTGAAATGGTAAAAGAGATGAACAATTTAGGAATGATTGTTGATGTTTCTCATTTATCTGATAAGGGCTTTTACGATTGCATAAAGTATTCTACTAAGCCAATTGTTGCCAGTCACTCTAATGCTAGAGGTGTATGCAATCATGTAAGAAATTTAAGTGATGATATGATTCTTAAGCTTAAAGAAAATGGTGGCGTGATGGGAATGAATTTCTGTGCTGCCTTTTTAGATGAGAATGAAGAAGAGGGCAGAAATACAATTTCTTGTCTAATTCGACATATGAAATATATCAAAAACCTAGCGGGTACTGAGGTCATTGCCTTAGGAAGTGATTTTGATGGGATTGATCCAAATATAAAGCTTCAGAATGCCTCCTTGATGCCTAAGCTTTTTGAAGAAATGCGTCTTCAAGGCTTCACTGAAGATGAGAT
>CAMWJY010000095.1 GCA_947174685.1 uncultured Mollicutes bacterium
CATGAGTGTAGAAATACACTCTTTTTTATTAGAAAAAAAGACTACCCAAAATTGGGTAGTCCTAGACTTAATTTAATTCTGTTTTATACTTATCAAATTCAGCTTGGTTACAATAAATGTAATGTCCAGAAGTTATTTCTTTTAATTCTGGTTTATCCACAGAATAATCATGTACTAATTGTGGATTATACACAATTCTTTCACGTGTCTTTTCTGTTAAAGGGTTTGGCTTTGGAATAGCTGAAAGTAATGATCTAGTATAAGGATGAAGTGGGTTTTTAAATAATTCATCACTAGGAGCTAGCTCTACAATCTTACCAAAATACATAACCGCAATTCTATCACAGAAATATTTTACTACAGAAAGGTCATGCGCAATGAAAATGATTGTCAATCCAAGCTCTTCTTTTAAATCATTTAAAAGATTGATAATTTGAGCTCTAATTGAAACGTCCAATGCACTAATTGGTTCATCACAAATCAAAAGCTGAGGATTCATAATCAAAGCTCTTGCAATACCGATTCTTTGACGTTGACCTCCAGAAAACTCATGAGGATAACGAGAAGCATGGTCTGCAACAAGTCCTACTCTTTCAAGCATTTCTACAACCTTTTTATGGTTTTCAGCCTTGTTCCTAAATCCCTTAATTTTAAGACCTTCTTGGATGATATCTTCAACTGTCATACGTGGGTCTAAAGAATCAATAGGGTCCTGGAAAATCATCTGAATTTCATGAACTAATTTTTTAGGACAATGTCTATTATCAAAATCAATTTGACGCATTTTATTCTTTTGTACGGAAATAATCTTATTTGCAGCTTCTTTAGCTTCTGTAATATGCTTGTTATATTTTTCAGTAATGGCAGTGGATTTAGTAGAATAATCCATCGCTGTCTTATCTAATGAAGCAAGTTCTTCATTTAAACCTTTCTTTAATTCAGCTATTTTTTGATTTAAACGAATTCTTGTAAATTTAATCTCCTTACGATTCCAACGATTACCAGCAGAAATACGATAACCCTTGTAATACACAGAACCTGATGTAATGTCATAAAGCTTAATAATAGAACGGCCAGTAGTCGTCTTTCCACAGCCTGATTCACCTACGATACCAAAGCATTCTCCTTGATGAACATCAAAGGAAATATTGCTGACAGCTTTTAGCTTGGCACGATTTGGACCTGTACCGAAGAAAAAGAATTGCTTTAAATTACGAACAGATAATAAAACATCACTATTGATTAATTCTGGTCTTCTTTTTAATTTTGGATGAATTCCATATTTCTTTTCAAACTGAGACATTTCAGGGGTGTTAAAAGTATCCTCAGCATCATCTAAAATTAGGAGTTCGTCCTCATGATCATCGGGAATAGGTTGACCTTCTTCATTCGCAACAATCTTGTCTCTAAGCTCTTCATCTAAATTGAAATCGCCATCTTTGCTCTTATTACTCATCAGAAGAATCCTCCTTTACCGTTTTTTTAGTACTTCTTTTTCGTGAAGCAGGTTTCTTAAGTGGTGCCGCATCATCAGACTTGACTACCTCTTCTACTGTCTCATTCTTTTTATCTTTTTTAACACTCGCTAAAGAAGTTTTAATTCTTTCAGATACGATCTTCGGCATTTCTACCTTCGGTGCATCTGGATGTAGCAACCAAGTTGCTGCATAGTGAGTATCACTCACCTTAAAGAATGGTGGCTGATGCTTAAAATCAATCTGCATAGCATATTTACTACGTAGTGCAAATGCATCTCCAACCGGAGGATAAATCATATCTGGCGGTGTACCAGGAATTGCCTCCAATCTTTCTTTACTATCTACATCTGGAATACTAGATAGCAATGCCCAAGTATATGGATGCTTTGGCTCGAAGAAGATTTCTTCTGCAGTACCATATTCTACAATCTTACCAGCATACATAACAGCAACACGATCTGCCATATTTGCAACAACACCTAAATCATGTGTAATGAAAATACAAGAAATATTTCTTTCCCTTTTCAAACGCTTAATAAGCTCTAAAATCTGAGCTTGAATTGTAACGTCTAATGCTGTTGTAGGCTCATCACAAATGAGAACATCTGGACTAGCTGTTAAAGCAATAGCAATAACGATTCTTTGACGCATACCACCAGAGAATTCGAATGGGTATTGTTTGAAACGCTTTTCTGGCATTGGAATACCAACCTCACGCATGATTTCTATAGCACGTCGTTTTGCCTCAGCCTTTGTAATTCTTGTTTTGCTGATATAATCAATTTTACAAGCCTCAACTTCCTTCTTATACTCTTCAGAAGTCTTGTCTGTATACTTTGCATTAACTTTAGCTAAATTATCAGCATACTCTTTCTTTAATGCTGCTTTATACTCATTAATTTCCACCTTGGCAGATTTTTTTCTGTCATTTAAAGCTGCCTTTAAGCCTGGTAAATCTTGCTTTAATTTAGCCTTACTTTCTTCAATATTCTTTTTTGCATCAATCTTTGCTTGAGCAATTTTTGCTTCATACTCAGAAACAAGCTTATTCTTATACTCAATTACAGCAGGTCTAACCTCAGCCTTCTTAGCCTCAAGTACCTGTTGTACTGGCTCTAATTCTGCCCTATACTGAGCTATGTTATTGTTGGCTTCAGCTGTAACTAAAGCAATTTCTTCTTTATTTTCAGCTCTAAGCTTCTTAACTTGCTTTAATGCAAAAGAGAATTTCTTTTCTTTAACTTCGTTTTTATAGACATCCATAAAGTAATTGAATAATGCAAATACTGAATTTTTCTTTTTTGCAGCTTTAATTTTTGAATTTTCCTCAAAAACCTTTGCATTATATTCTTTAGCTTTTTCATCAAAAGCTGCTTGCTCAGTTTGAATCAACTTAGTAAAATACTTGTTTATACCATCCTGACTAACACTCTTTTGATACTCTGCTTCCAATAGCTTTACTTTATTCTTTTCTTTAGCAATTAAAATATTATTACGAGCAATAGAATTCTTATAAGCCATTAATTCCTTAGAAATTAAATCATTATATTTTTGCTTAATAATATTTGCATTAATTAAGGTTGCCTCTGTAATCTGCTTACCAATACGCATAATAGGATTTAAGCTAGAAAGAGGATCTTGGAAAATCATTCCAATGCGGTGACCTCTAATCTTATGGAATTCCTCTTCAGAGACATCTAAAAGATTTTCACCTTCATAAATAATACTACCACTTTCTACGATTGCATTGTTAGCTAAAATACCCATGATTGCCTTAGAAGTAACAGATTTACCTGAACCAGACTCACCTACAATACATAGGGTTTCTCCTTCATAAAGGTCAAAGGAAATATCACGAACTGCTTGAACAAGACCATTATCTGTCTTAAATGTAATTGTCAAATTTTTGACTTCTATTTTCTTCTCAGCCATAATTATTCACTACCTTTCAAGGAAGGATTAAGTGCATCACGTAATCCATTACCAAATAAATTAAATGAAATCATTAATAGTGCTATTATTACTGCTGGGAAAACAACCAAATAAGGGTATACAGCTAAGAACTTTTGATTTTCTGACAATAATACACCAAAGGAATCAACGCCTTGTAATCCTAAATTCAAATATGCTATTGAAGCCTCTGAATAAATAACACTAGGAATCATTAAAACAGCTGAGGTTACAATCGTACCAAGTGCATTTGGTAAAATATGTCTGAAAATTAAACGCAAATCAGATGCACCTAGCGTTCTAGAAGCAAGAACATATTCTCTACCTTTGAAACGATAGAATTGTGTTCTGGTTCTTCCTGCTGTACCCATCCATCCTGTCAAGCATAGTGCTAGGAAGAAGGTAAACAAGTTATTTCCTAAGTGTAAAATACATAGAGTTAAGACAACTATGGTTGGTATACCACCTAAAATATCACAGAAACGCTCCATCGCAAGGTCGATATTTCCTCCAAAATAACCAGAAATAGCACCCCAAAACAAACCAAATAGTAAGCAGAATGCTGCTGTAAATAAACCCAATAATAGTGAAGTTCTCAAACCTGAAAATGCCTTAGTAAACATATCACGTCCATATTGATCTGTTCCAAATAAAAATTTTGGCATAGATTTATATCCATAATACTTATACATAGAAACATTTCCTACAATATTCGTTGGATTACCAAATCTATCTGTAGAAGTTTCCTTAATACTTATGATAGGACATCTATCATCTAAGGATTGAAAAGTTCCTGTAATATCATTTACATTAAAACTACAATATCCCTTTTCGGCATAGCTCTTTAAATCTGCATAAGAAATCGTAAATTCCCTAGTGTCAAATGCTGCTTGATAGGTATCATAAGTAAAACTACAATAATAAACCTCGGATTTGTACACATTTTTTACACCTGTTGAAGCCCAATACCCAATAGGAAATTTTTGTGTTTCCGGATCCTTATTATATTGGATAGATTTTGTAGCATCATTGATTGAAATTAAATCAAGCTCCTTTGCTGTTGCTTCATTTACATCAGCGGTAAAAATACACTTTTGAATTAAAATATAAGAAAACACATCATCTGCAGATTTTAAAGCAAATATCAATCTTCCATTCACAGAATTTAAACCTGCTTCCTTTAAAGCAGCTGATATATCTAAAGTATATGTTGAATAGTCCTTAGACCAATCCTTTAGAAGCAATTCATTTTGAACGCCTGCTTCTGAATAACCTAAATATACTTTATAAGTACCAAGTTGATTATCAAATACATTTTCCTCATCAAATAATACAATTTGTACTTTATAATTA
>CAMWJY010000096.1 GCA_947174685.1 uncultured Mollicutes bacterium
TCCTCATATTATAATCATTTTATCATAAAATCTTCTGATTTACTACTTTTTTCTAGACATTTTTGTAATACATATTTTGACAAAAAAAATCTAGGCTGCTACACTTTGCTTATAATAAGCACTCAGCATAACTATAGCAAAAACGAGCAATAAATCATAACAAATAGAATAAATCAAAAATGGTGAATGAAGTAAAATTCTTTTCAAAAGTGTCTCTTGTTTAAAAACATCCGGATGAATTTGTCTATGCTCAATAATCACCTTTTCTCCATCCTCTGTTAATCTATAATGCTTAAAATGAGATCCCTCATCACTTTTTATTTTTCTGACAAAATATATAATATTTAAAATTGGAATACCACAAATAACACAATATAACCAATAAGAAACCATAAGATTTAATAAAATTTTGGCAAACGCAAAAAGCACATAAATAATAGAGGAAATGGATAATACGATAGATAAAAGAAAGCTTGCCAGTTTCAAATCGGAAAATAAAACATCAACAAAGATTTCTTGTGCTTTACTTCTATCCTTTATAACAAGTAAAAGAGCTTCTGAAACAGTCATATCATAGTTTTCAGGTATCATCATTTGAAAATGAATAAAATAAGCTCTTGTTGTAAAACAAAATATGGCTGCCTTACAAAATTTATTTAAGAAGATTACGAAACGATTTAGCTTTAAATGATTTAAAGCAGTAGTCGATTTGCCAAAGATTTTCAAAAAAAGTAAAATGATTAAATTTAAAAAAGTAAGGAAAAATATTGGATCAAAAATGACTTGAATCGGATTTGAGGTAAGATTAGAAATATTTAAAATTATCTTTGAAATGATTGTATATACGACTAGTACTGCAAAGATTATCCAAGAACGTTTCCTTTGCTTTTTCGTTAAAATTCCAACACTCTTAAGTGTTTTTTCTTCTTGATTCGTAATTTCACTATATTTAAGCTTATCCTCTAAAGTCATTTTCTCACCTCCTCATAAACAACATCTATAATTATAGTCTCTCAAATGACACATTGTCAACAAATGGTTTACAAAAACCAACTAAGAATTGTTTCTTTTTACAAAAATATCTTATATACAAAATAGCCCACTACACTTTAAGAAGCTAGTGAGCTAAATTTCTTTAATTTCAAAATACCATCAATCTAAATATTTATTGAAATACATTTATAGTATATCCATCAATAGTTGTAATGCTGCAGGTCTTTCCACCCCATGGTTGAGTCTTTACAGGTGTAATTTTATCCCAGCCTTTTGAAAGAACGTAGGAATACATTTTATCAATGCTTTGAACTTGCATAAAAGAGATTACTCTTGGATCAGGTTTGCCTTTAAATAGTTGGAAACCCGTGAAATGAGCTAAATGTGTAATCTCTATTTCAGGAAGAATATCAAAAACAACACCATATAATCCGTTTCCTGTAGAGTCTTTTTCAACCACATTGCTATACCAACCCATTACATCCTCAAACCATTTTATTGTTTTATTCATATCCTCAGTAAAATAAATTGGCGCATTTTCTTTTACAAAATAACCTTTTTCAGTAAATCTACTCATATTACCCTCCTAAATTATAGTGTTTTACATGTCTAAATAATCAAATTTAAAATTAAGAGCAGCAGCCACATCTTGTTGGAATAAAGGATAATAAAGTATCTAACAATTCCTTATCACAACAATAATCCTCATTTTGTTTTTTCACTAAACCCACCTCAATTAATACGTTTAATTGAGCCTTTAACTCTAGTGAGGATAAATCCATCATTTGTGATAATCTTTCTACACTTAAGGTGGAATTATGGTAAAGCATCTTTACAATCTTTACTCTATTTGGATCTCCTAGACTTGCAAAAAGTCTACTCGCTTCATCCTTATGCATCTATATTCACCTCACTTCTACCATTTTATTATGCCACAATTTGTCGACTTTAAAAACAAGCCTAAGCTTTATTCGTCTAGAAACAAATCAAAATTCACTGGTTCTTTATAGGACTCTTGTTTTGCCTCTCTCACTTTATCATTTGGCTCTAAATGGCCAATCAGAAAAGGGGAATTGTCATCATGCTTTTTATAATTGCTGATCACATGATTTTTATTTCCATTGGCATAGCAATAGCTACATAAATGTAAACAGGAATTATATGTACCAATATCATTAGATAAATAACAAGCACAGTATCCTTTTCTTGCCTGCATTTTCTGTTTGATTTTGAGTTTAGAATTGATGCTTCTTTCATAGTCTTCTAACCTCATGCAGCCTTCAATATCAATGCCATAGTCTTTTAGCCATTTTTCTTTGGAGCATAATCTTAATTGCATCTTATGCTCTTTTGCTATTTTAGAAAATTCCTTAGCAATATATATCTTTTCTTCATCAGTTGCATCCTTTAGCTCTGGATGATTCTTTTTCAATTTATCATATAAATCTATAAACCCAAAAACAGATAAAGTTGTAAAGCCCTCTAGTTTTTCTGTAATATATTTAAATGTCTCTATATGTCTTTTCACCGTATATTTTTCATTTACAATGATAGGCGTATATCTAAACCCAACCGCATTTTTTCCAACCTTAGAGGATAAATATTTAAAGTCTTCTATAACTTGATCAATGGAAGGTACGTTAGGCTCTAAATCTTTATCAAAGCCCGTAATTGAAACATACCAAAACTGACCAAATGGCTTTAATTCATCTAAATATGGAAACATAGGTCTAGGATTTTTTGTACAAAATCCAATAACATCCACCACATCAGGATTAAGTGAAAATTTAGTTACTAAGCTTGGATAATAGGGATTCCTTACTAAAACATACCCTTCTCTTATACGATTCATGAACCACTTAGAATAAAAGGCGGGAATATCTGTTCTTTGTCCTGTATTTATGATCATTTTTTATCACCTTGTTTTTATTTACCAAATAAAATTAAATTTTGCAGCTTCACCATTATCAATTAATATATCCTGGGCAGTCATGGATCGATTAATAACTGTGACAAAATATGCCCACTCTGCAATCTCTTTTGCAGAAGCCCAACGATTTAAGAGAGTTTCCTTTAAAACCTTCTCATAAAGCTCTGTACTCTCTATAATATGCTTATTTAAATCCGTAATCACTCCACCAGGAGACAAGCTATTGGAGGTCGCAGAATATTTAGCTAATCTCATTGCCACATTTTTCATATAAGCTACCATTCCACCCTTACTAGCCACATACTCAGGGAATTCAGCACCTGTTTGAGCACTAGCTGAAGCAATAAACAATACACTTTTTATCTTAGATTGAAATGCATATTTTTCAGTAATTCGCATTGTACCCTTTAGATTCACATCAATGTCATTTTCATTTTGAACGCCAGCATTATTGATGAGAATCTCACAATCCTTTATTTCTGGAAGCTCTCCTTGAAAAATATCTGTTTTAATATGCTTATACTGAGGATGCTCTATAGTCTCTTTTTCTCTATCAAGACCTATAACCTCATGTCCTTTTTCTAAAAATAATTTAGCAATCGCTTGTCCTATTCCATTGGAAGCTCCTGTCACAATAATCTTCATATCTGTCTTTCTCCTTTTATGTATTCAAAATAAGCATCACCAACATGATTCTTTTTCCAGTCTTTGCATATTGCATATCCAAGTGGCGAAAAAACAATCTCACAGAATACTTCTACAAGCATACCTGTTACTGCACAGGTAAAGCATTGCAAAATCGACCAACCAAAGAAAAAATGACTAACGATTAATGCGAAAATCAAGTTATCAACAAATTGTCCAATTGCGGTAGATATATAGCTTCTTCCTGCAAAGGCACCAAAATTATCCTTTTTAAAAATTTTACCTAATGCCCAGTTAGTAAAGATATTGACTAAGGCTGATCCTATAAAGGCAATCGTACTTCCTAATACAACATACCAAATCCCACCAAAGGTATGATTCAAGGCATTGTTGATGATACTTTCGCTTCCTTCGATAAATGACTCTCCCCATACTCCAGGAATCAAGCTTGCTAGATAAAATAAAAGGCACAAAAATAAATTTATTATAGCTACTACTATCGTTACTTTTGTTGCTACCTTAGGTCCAAAATGCTTGGTCATTATATCCATAGTAAGGAATGCAAGCCAAGAAAAAATAATCCCACAATCAAGTGCCAACCAATCAACAGGTATATTTATACTTTTATTTGCCAGTAAATTCATTGCGATTACAGAAAGGACAAATAAAGATAGCACAAGAGAAGGTATACTTCTAAGTAAGATTTTTAATTCTAATATTTGTTGTTTAATTTTTTTTATCATTTTAATATTCTCCTTGTTTTTTATTTAAAAGATGGTTTGGCAAGGAACATCTTTCTTTACTATTATACACATTTTTTGTTTTTTTTCAAATATAAATATAAGCAAAGCTATTCAGATATATCTTGTATCTATTATTTCTTTAAACAGCTCTTAACCATTTCTTTTACATTTTCATAGCTACACTTGTTTAAAAAATCATTTATATCCATATATGTTATCTCTAAAATTCTTTCTTCCTTTGAAAGAAGATTTCCTTCCTTATTGACTTCAAAACAAACTGGGTAGATTGTCTTTAAAACTGGTTTATTATGATGATTCATAAATTTGATTTGATATGCACTAGCTTCTTTCACAAAATCATTTAAAGTTATTTTTACATTTGTCTCTTCAAAGCATTCTCTTATGGCGGTATCTATATGGTTTTCTCCCTTCTCAATATGTCCCTTAGGACAAGCGATG
>CAMWJY010000097.1 GCA_947174685.1 uncultured Mollicutes bacterium
AGATATACCTATACTCATTAGTAAAAATATAATTGTAAGAATCACTTTCTCACATCCCTCAGTTCTCAATTATACCATAATTCGACATGAAAATTCGACAGAAATTGCTAAAATCTTATAAAAAAATAAAAAAAACCTACGACAATTGCAGTCATAGGTAAATTTTGGTAAGAAATTAATTCAATTTGAGAAGCTCAGCCATCTCTTCTAAGCTCTTATGGGCTCCAGGGAAGCTAGGCCATGCATGTAAACCATCGTTTTCTTTTCTAGGAATTATATGAAAATGAAGATGGAATACAGACTGCTCTGCCGCAGAGCCGCTTGCATTTAAAACATTTACACCATCATATCCTAAATCCTCTACATAATGCTTAGAAATAAGTCGGATAGCCTCTGCAACCTTAGATAGAGTTTCTGCATCACAATCTAATAGATTAGTCACATGCTTTTTCGGAATGAGGACAGTATGACCATCTACATCCTTAGCTATATCTAAGAAGGCATAGGTATATTCATCCTCATATATTTTATAGCTTGGAAGCTCACCACTTAATATTTTACAAAATACACAGCTCATTCTTCTTCCTCCTACTTTAGAAGAGATATGAGCTTACTAGCGGTAATATCTAGAACGCTTGCGTCAGCCTCTTCAATTAAGCCTTGATCTACTAAATTTGCAGTATCAGGCTGGATAGGCATTTGGTCTAATGGAGCTAGGTCATAGGCAGCGGCTACCTCTTCTAGCTTAGAAACGCCAAATGGATGTAGCTTTTCTCCACAACAAGGGCACTCCATATAGCTCATATTTTCTACTAAGCCAAGCATAGGAATGTTCATCATCTTACACATATTTACTGCCTTACCTACAATCATAGATACTAAATCCTGTGGAGTAGATACAATAACAACATCATCTACTGGGATAGATTGGAATACTGTTAAGGCAACATCTCCTGTTCCAGGTGGCATATCGATGAATAGGAAGTCTAAATCCTCCCATAAAACATCAGTATAGAACTGCTTTACAGCTCCACCAATGACAGGTCCACGCCATAAAACAGGCTTTGTAGGCTCATCAATCAATAAATTTACTGAGATTAGCTTAATTCCAAGCTTAGAAACTTGAGGGAACATTAATTCTCCATTTCCCATAATTTGACCATTGATACCAAAGGCCTTTGGTATAGATGGACCAGTAATATCGGCATCCATAATACCTACCTTATAACCCTTCTTTGCCATATTTAAGGCAAGTAGAGAGGTTACTGTAGATTTACCGACTCCACCTTTGCCAGATACGATACCTATAATTTTTTTAATGCTATTTTCTTTTGCAGTTTGAGCTAGTAAGGACTCACGGTCATTACAGTCCTTCTTAGAACAATTTGAGCAATTATGATCACATGCCATAGTTATAACCTCGATTCACAAAAATATTTTTTAAGCATATAGTAATACTAAGGAGGTACCTTTATGCAATATTATCCACAAACAACATACTACTATCGTGGAGAGGACAATCGTAGTCTTCTATTACCACTACTTGTCGGGGCAGCTGTTGGATTTCCCTTTGGATATATAGCTAGTAACACAAATAAGAATAATTATAATAACTATAATCCTATGCCTTATCCTGTGCAGCCATATCCGATGTATCCAGTACAGCCTATGCCAATGCCACAGTACTATACACCTTATCCATATATGCCTTATTAGAATACACAAGTATTCTTTTTTTTATTCTTCTTCATCATGAGAAATATCTAATTTTGAGATAATCTCATTGATTCTATTTCCATATTCTAATGCTTCATCATGAACAAAAATCAATTCAGGCATTTTGCGTGCCTTAATTTTTTTTGCTAGTTCACTTCTTAAATATCCCTTACAATCCTCTAAGGCCTTCATATAGTTTTCTACCTTTCCTTGATAGAAGGTAAAATAAATCTTCATATAGGATAAATCCTTTGTAATACGGACCTCAGTAACAGTAATATTAGAAAGATAGTTATTCTTAGCATCCTTCCTTAAGATTAAGGATAATTCTCTTAAGGATAGAGATTCTAAGCGCTGTAAAGATATACTCATTAGCGTTTCAGCTCCTTCATAATAGATGCTTCAATTACATCTAGTTCTTTAATGTCATTATAGTTTTCGATAGTAAGACCACATTCATACCCTTGACGTACTTCTTTTGCATCATCCTTAAATCTTTTTAATGAACCTAATTTACCTTCAAAAACAACTACACCCTCACGTAATACTCTAACTAAGGAATTTCTTTCAATACAGCCGTCTGTAACATAGCAACCAGCTATAGTTCCAACCTTGGAATTTTTGAATATACTTCTAACCTCTGCCTGACCGATTACAACCTCTTCAAATACTGGATCAAGCATACCCTTTAAGGATGCTTCTATATCATTTAAAACGTTATAGATGATATTGTAAAGACGAATTTCAACCTTCTTGGTTGCTGCCTCATTTCTTACAGAGGCCATAGGTCTTACATTAAAGCCGATGATAATCGCATTAGACGCTTCAGCTAAGGATACATCTGTATCTGTAATTGTACCTACTGTTGCACGAATAATGTTGACCTTTAAATCCTCAATGTTCATCTTTTCTAAAGAAGCCTTTAAAGCCTCTACAGAGCCTTGAACATCACCCTTAATAATTAAGTTTAATTCCTTTGTAGTATCTGCATCAGAACGCTTAAATAGGTCCTCTAATGAGGTAGCCTTACGAGCTGCAGCCTCTGCATTCTTCTTACGGTTTGCACGTGCCTCAGCCGTATCTCTTGCTGTCTTTTCATCATTAAATACCATGAACTTATCTCCAGCAAGTGGAACTGCATTTAAGCCAGTTACAGATACAGCCTTTGAAGGAGTTACAGAATTATAACGCTGATGACGATCATCCTCCATAGTACGGATACGTCCCCAAGTATCTCCACAAACAACGATATCTCCAATTTTAAGTGTACCATTTTGAACTAAGAAGGTTGCCAAAGGACCACGTCCCTTATCTAGTTGTGCCTCGATGACAGATCCCATAGCTAAACGCTTAGGATTTGCCTTTAACTCCTTCATTTCAGCTACTAACTGAATCATTTCAAGTAATTGATCAACACCAGTTCCTTGTAATGCTGAAATTGGTACGAAGATGGTATCTCCACCCCAAACTTCAGGAACTAGATTAAATTTTGTCAACTCTTCCATTACACGCTCTGGATTTGCTGCTGGCTTATCCATCTTATTTACAGCAACAATGATAGGACAGCCTGCTGCTTGTGCGTGGGCAATTGCCTCTTCTGTTTGAGGCATTACGCCATCATCTGCAGCAACAACCAATACTACAATATCTGTAATTTGAGCTCCACGAGCACGCATTTGTGTAAATGCAGCATGTCCTGGAGTATCAATAAATGTAATTGGGAAGCCCTTATGTGTAACCTGGTATGCACCAATGTGCTGTGTAATACCACCTGCTTCTCCACGTGCTACACGAGAAGATCTAATGGTATCTAGTAATGTAGTTTTACCATGATCAACATGACCCATAATTGTAACTACTGGAGGTCTTGAAACTAAAGAGGCTTCATCATCCTCAACGACGATTTCATCAAAACGAGTAACGTCTGTAATGACCTCATCCTTTAGCTCATAGCCAAATTCTAAAGCTACTAATTCTATGGTTTCACGATCTATGGTTTGATTTTGGTTTGCAACAATACCTGCTTGCATTAACTTCATGATAATTTGAGCATTTGTTTTACCCATTCCACTTGCAACATCAGAAACAGTCATCCCATCCTTATAAACTAAGATATGTTCCTCTTTGCCTTGTGGCTGTTTCTTATTATTTTTTGCTTGTGGGATATTTGCAGTTCTTTTATCCTGCTTATTTGCTTTTTTTGCCACAAAAATCACCCTATTTCTTTAATATTTTTAAAAAACCTTGATTCACAATCCCTATAACCATGCGATTGGTTTTCCCAATGGCATGAGATAATTCTTCTGAGGTATAGCTTTCATCAAGCTCAATTTGATAAAAGCTAGCCTTATCTTTAATTTTTTTCTTTGTATTGTCACTAGCATCCTTAGCTAAAAACAAATAATGAATTTTACCAGTGGCAATATCGTTTAAAACACTGTCTTCTCCGCTAAGAAGTCCGCCTGCTCTTTGACATAATCCTAAATTATTTAATATTTTATCCATATTCTATTCTAAATATCCCAAAAGCTCTTCATAAATTTCTTCTGGAACATTTACCTCCAATTTACGGTCTAATGCCTTATTCTTTTTGGCAAGCAAAATGACAGCCTTATCTTTTTTTAGATAAGCACCTCTTCCATTTGCTTTACCCTTTAAATCTACGATAACTGTACGCTCTGGAGTACGAACAATACGAAATAAATCTTTTTTCTCACAGACTTCTTTAGAGACAACGCAGGTTCTTAAGATTTGCTTCTTTTCCTTCATCTTATAAACCTAAAATTTGAATTAAACCCTTCTCATAAGCTACAGAGGTAGGCATAATATCAATTTTCCAGCCACAAGATTGAACAGCTAGACGTACATTTTGACCAGATTTACCAATAGCTAAGGATAGATGGTCATCAGGTACAACAACCTGAGAGGTCTTCGCTTTCATATCGATATTTAACACTTTTGTAACTGATGCAGGCTGTAAAGAATTTGCTATCAATTCTTCTGGATTCTCACTCCACTTATAAAGGTCAACCTTTTCGCCACCTAAAGCA
>CAMWJY010000098.1 GCA_947174685.1 uncultured Mollicutes bacterium
CTTATTATTCATATGGGATAAAATTAAATCCCACTTCTCTAAATCTTTATTAAAACCATATTCAAATTCAATATTACCCTTATATCCATCACGATATATTTTAGCAAGCTCATTTTCAACCTCATCTAAAACCTGCATCATAAAAGTATTATCATTTCCTGCTTGTGAAACACTTTTTATGATGCGTTCATTATTATGTCAAAACCAATCACAAAATTGATTGACCTTTTCTATGGACACTTTCTTTTTAAATAATCCAAACATATGAATCACCTCTATTCTCATTATAACATAAAAAGACAAGCTAAACTAGCCTGTCTATTATTTCTTATTCTTTTCAAATTGAGAATCATACATATCCTTATAGATTGGACAAGTATCATATAAATGTGTATGACTACCTCTTCCTACAATGATACCATGATCAAGAACTACAATCTCATCAGCATCCTTGATGGTAGATAATCTGTGGGCGATAATGAAGGTTGTTCTTCCCTTTGCAACTACATCCATCGCGTGCTTGATTCGAATTTCTGTTTCGCTGTCAATATTGGCAGTAGCCTCATCTAATACTAAGATTTTAGGCTTACGAAGAAGAATTCTTGCAAAGGATAAAAGCTGTTTTTCTCCTAAGGATAAGTTTTCACCCTTAAAGGAAATTGGGGTATCTAATCCTAGTTCACTCTTAGCAAGCATATAGCCTGCCCCAACCTCTTCAATGACCTTCATGACTTCTTCATCAGGATAATCTCTTTCCATTGTAACATTAGAACGTATTGTTCCTGCAAATAGAGCTGGTGTTTGTAAAACAATACCTAGATTTCTTCTATAAGAAGCTTTATTATAAATCTTAATATCTACACCATCAACTAGAAGCTCCCCTTCTTGATAGTCATTATAGCCTAATAATAAATTCATTAAGGATGACTTACCACTACCAGTATGTCCAACTATTCCTATCTTTTTTCCAGCTGGAACAGATAAGGATAAATCCTTTAAAACATAATTATCTTCTATGTAAGCAAAACGGATATGCTTAAATTCAACATCACCTTTAATTTCATCTGGTGCTTCTACGCCATCTAAAATTCTAGTATCATTTGCTTCATCCATAAACTGATAAACACGATTAGCTGCAACCAATGAATCCTCTAATTCATTTAAGTTATTGAATATCGCATTGATTGGGTTAATCATACGATCCAAATAACCAATAAAGGTTGTAATTAAACCAGCTGTAATTCCGGCATCTCCTAAGGATTCATATCCAATAAAGAATAGAATTCCTATTTCTGCCAAACGTTTTAAAATCGTTAGAAGCTCCCAGCCAAAATAGATGTTGATAGTATTGGCTTTTACATCATTATAGTTATACCGATTTACAAGCTCCTTGTATTCATTCATCATATTTTCTTCTTGATTGAAATCCTGAATAATCAAAGCTCCACTAATTAACTCATTTAATTTTCCTGTAATCCTAGAACCTGTTTCTCTTAAATCCAAATAATACTTATGAACCTTTCTACGGTATACTGTAATCCAGATTAAGATTAATGGAACAATTGCTAAGATGATTAAGCCTAAAATAGGCTTTAGATAAATTAAACCAACATAAACAATGACAATATTGATTATGGCATTGATAATGGAAAACATCGTCATATAGAAGGTTCTTACTCCATTACTATCTGAAGTAATTTTCGCAACAATCTTACCATCTGGCTCTAGTGAAAAATAATCTACAGGAAGATAATCTATCTTACGAATAGCATCCTCTCTTAAATTTTTTTCAATATGCATACCTGCAAGAGTTTGTAAATATTGTCCAAAATAACGCATCACTACAACTATGATAGTACATACTAAATAAGCACCTACTAGCCATAAAATCATAGTCATATCATTTGCTGGAATGTAGGTATCTAGTATCTCTTTTGTAAATAGAGGGGTAATGGTTGTAAGGAAGGCAATACCAATATTTAATAGCAATGTAATTAGAACAAGCTTCCATTCCTTTTTAATATAAGGAAGTGTCTTTTTAAATAGGGTGGACTTTGTATATCCTTCTATCTTCTTCTTAGGCATTCTCATCACCCTCTTCCATTTGTTGGGCAATAAACTGTTCATAATACCAGCCCTTTAAAGCCATAAGCTCTTCATGAGTACCTCGTTCTACAATATGACCTTCATCTAGAACGATAATTTGGTTGGCATGCATAACAGCAGATAATCTATGTGCAACAATAATATTCGTTTTATTCGAACGATACTTCTTTAGCGAATGAATAATATTTGCTTCTGTTTTTCCATCAACTGCAGATAAGGAATCATCCATAATTAAAACATCAGCATTCTTTAGGAAGGCTCTAGCAATGGCAAGCCTTTGTTTCTGACCACCAGATAAGGTTACCCCATATTCTCCTACAACCGTATCAAAGCCTTCAGCAAGCATTTCAATATCCTTTTCAAAATCTGCAAGCATTACAGCCTCATTGACTTCCTCTAAGGAAGCATTTGAATCTCCAATTAATACATTCTTTAAAACAGATCTAGAAAACAGCATATGCTCCTGTGGGACATATCCCACATGACGTCTAACCTCTTGTTGATTATATACTTCAATTTCTTCCCCATTGATAAAGATTTTTTCATTATCAATAGGAAGCTGTCTTACGAGTTGTCTTACTAAAGTAGACTTTCCGCTTCCTGTTTTTCCAACAATACCTAGAGTTTGTCCTTCTGTAATTGTTAAATCAATATGCTTTAAAACATCTACATGATCCCCTTCATATCGGAAGGAAAAATCTCTAAATTCAATAGATTTGATTTCCTTTAAATCCTCATCATCTTTATCGATAACTTTACTCTTTGCATCATAAATTTCATTCAATCTGTCTGCAGAAATTAAAGACTGATAGAAGTTATTAATCATATTTCCAATGTTTGTTAAAGGTGCTTGAAATAAATTCAGATATAAAGTAAATTGCACTAAATCAGAAACCTTAAATGGATGAATTGGATCATTTCCATATTTGATACAATAATATCCACCCAAGCCATAAGCAATAATGGTAGCTACCGCAACAATAGATTGAAACATTGGTTGAAAAATAACATTGATTTTAAGATTTGCTTTTTCAACATCATAGGTATCCTGTGAAAACTTTAAATTCTTTTGATAGTTTTCTTCTTCTTTAGAGAAGGCTCTAATCGTTCTAACATTTGTTATACTTTCTAAAATAACATTTCCCATTAATGAAGATTTTTCACGAACCATTTTCCAGTTTCGTTTTACCTTGGCCTTTAATAATAGATTGGCAACAAAAATCAAGCTTAATGGGATAAAGCATAAAAGAGCCAAATCCCAGCGAATTAAAATCATAGCTACTAATGTAACAGCTACTGTCATTGCCTCTAGGAATATATTTAATAAACGATTGCCACCACTAAAGTTGACAGCCTTAACATCGCCTAAGGCTCTAGTCAATAAGTCACCTGACTGAAAATGCTCAAAGAAGGTAGCATCCTGTACTAAAATATTTTCCATATAGCGTACCTGTAAGGCATAATATAGATGTACCTTTAATCTATTTTGAAAAACCTTTTTCGTGGTTGTAACAATATATATTAATAGGACTGTGATTAAAAATGGTAATAAAATATTCAAAAATAAAAAGTTTATAGTTAGTTCTTCATCTTCAATAGCGGCAGTAAGCTGCTTGATAATCCAAGCAGGCACTAAGTTAAGAACAGTTAATAGCAAACCTACTAAAACTATACTTACATACCGATACCAGTTTTTTGAAATAAACCACCATAAACTTTTAATAAACCTAAACACATCTTTCACCGCTTTTCAAATACACGACTATATTATAATGAAAAACAGTCAAGAATAAAAGGAAAAATTATCACAAAATTATTCTGTTCTACATTTTTTTAATAGTTCAATTTCAGCCTTGTATCCTTCATCCTCATTAGGAGTTTCTAAATAGAAAGGTAAATCTCTTAATTTCGGATGATTAATGATACGAACAATTGCTTCTTTTCCAATGGTTCCCTCACCAATTTTAGCATGACGATCCTTATTAGATGCAAAAGGCATCATAGAATCATTTAAATGAATTGCCTTTAATCGTTCCAATCCAATAATCGCATCAAATTCCTCTAAAACTCCATCTAAATCATTTACAATATCATATCCTGCTGAATATACATGACAAGTATCTAAGCATACACCCATTTTTTCTTTATGCTTCACACGAGAAATAATTTCAGCAACCTCTTCAAAGCTACGTCCAATTTCACTACCCTTGCCAGCCATAGTCTCAAGTAAAATAGTTGTCTTCATCTCAGGATAAATGACTTCATTTAAAATTTCAACAATCTGTTCAATACCTACTTCTACACCTTGCCCTGTATGACTTCCTGGATGGAAGTTATATAAAGCATTCGGAAAATGCTCAAGCATCTCAATATCAGATTTAAATACCATCCTTGCAAACTCTCTAGTTTGAGGATTTGCAGAACAGGCATTTAAGGTATATGGAGCATGACACAATAAGCCTTCGATTCCTACTGCTTTCGCATATTCCATAAACCCATCAAAATCTCCTTGATCCCAAGGTCTAGCTTTTCCCCCTTGTGGATTTCTAGAAAAATACTGAAATGTATTTCCACCTAATTCTGTTATATTCTTTGCTGCCTTTAAAAATCCATTCGCAATAGATAAATGACATCCTATCTTAAACAT
>CAMWJY010000099.1 GCA_947174685.1 uncultured Mollicutes bacterium
CATAAATGCATGATCAAATATCTTATTAGACATCAATACTTCTTCTCTGCCAGGAGCTCCAACCTTAACATTGGCTAACTTTTCAGGGATAAAATAAGTTCTACCTTGTTGAACTGCCTCATATGAGCCTTCATAGCTAGATGAACCAAAAATCCATCCAAATGTATGATTATATCCACTTACACCATTACGATTCAAATCAGCACCAATGTATGGAATCTGAACCTCTTGTAAGCCTGAACATCCATAGAAGGAATACTCATCGATTTTTCCTGGTACATTTGTAATTGAAATACTTTCAAGAGATGTTAAATTTCTAAAAGAATATGTATCTATTTCTGTTTCATCAGTTACTGTTAATCTTGTAAATTTAGTAGGAATATAACGTGTATAATAATTAGTTCCTATAGAGGATGTTGGATATGTATTTGGATGATTTGTAGCAGAGAAAAGCCAAGAAACTGAATTTCTAACTGCCTTATCTGCCCACCACCAATATACTCTATAGAACTCACCACGTTCATAACCATTAAAAGGAATGGTTAATGTTTCTAGGTTTTCATTATTATAGAATAACGCACCTTGCATAACTTGCGTATTATTACCAATAGTAACATTTTTAATTCTAGTACAATTATCAAAAGCTCCAGTATACATTGTAGCTTGATTTGTAACTGCAACATTAACTAAGCTTAATGGAATACGTGAATTACCTTTTGTAGCAACACTATTTGCAAATTCATTACCACTAAATAAATCTCCTATGTGATTTCCAATAGAGGAAATAGAAAGACTGATTAAATTAGAGCATCCATTTAATGAACCAGTAGCAACGCGACCAGCAACACGTTCATTGATAGATAAATTAATTATAGATTGTAAGTTTTGTAAAGCACCTTTTGCAACTACAGTTTCATCCCAAATATATACATTTTCCAAAACCTTAGGAATGGCAAAGGATAGTCCTTCTACACCATCATAGCATTGATAAGCATTATAGAAACGCTCTGTTCCACCAGTAATACCAAAAATCCAACCAAATAATCCATGATAATGTGTAGATTCTCCTAGATTATCTAATGTACAATTGTGCTCAGCTTCTTCACTTCCACAATTTCCACGATGTGCACCAATAAATGGTAACGTCATAGTATTAAGATTATAGCATCCAGAAAAAGCTCCATAACCAATTGTTTGCACTCCATCAGGAATATCTATCGTTTGTAAATGGTGACAATCTCTAAAAGCATTAGTTCCAATATATTTTAAAGCACGTGGCATTTCAAAATCATATGTAGGAGGTTCAATCGGTCCTGTGATTTGTACTTCTGTTTCACCAGTATCATCATTTGCCTTTAAATTAATTGAAATACCATCACTTGAATTACCACTATAGAATACCATTTTTTCTAAGCTAGAGCATGTACTAAATGCAGCATCATCAATATTCATGATACTTGCTGGCATAACTACTGCTTTTAAATTGAGGGCTTGGTATAAAAAGCCTTCTGGGATTTCAGTTAAAGCAGGTGGTAAAATAACACTCTCTAATTGCTTACAAGTATTAAATGTTCCTTTTCTAAATGAAACATTTCTACGTGTAGGTAATTTGACGGTCGTTAAATGCTCGCATTCAGAAAGAGCATAATTACCAAATACAAGTGCTGAACCATTGAACGTTGAAATATCAATCATACGAGCTGTACAGCCTGTAAGAGCATTATTTCCAATAGCAGTATCATCAGTTATAATCACACGTTGTAAAGATCTAGGAATCAAATAAAAAAACTTATCTGACTCAATAATAGTCTGAGTATTTCCAGAACTAGGATCAATTTGAGTCTCTGAAAGCTCCATCCAACGAGCACCATAGACCTTAGACATTACTTTGTTTGGATCCTTAGCTATTTCTTCATCCTTAAGTCCATAGTTCGTATTTGGTGTAGAACCAATGGTACCATTTGTTTTATCAGCATTCCAACGCCAATCCATCCAATAGTCTGTCCAATACTCTACTTCTGGAAACCACCCAGTATTAGTCATACGAGTGTAATTAAATGGCTTACCAAACATAGAACCAAAGCTATCACTTGTAGGAGTGGTTGAACCACCATTAGCTTTAATTTCTGTGTAAGTATAATTCATACCTCTAGCAGAGGAGCCTCTTGAAGTACCAACAAATGGAATTCTTAAATATTCCAAACCACTCATACTATTAAATGAACCAAGTGTAATGGCACGGACTGTGTCAGGAATATATACACCCTTTATTAAAGAATACAATGCTTGTTCTTCTCTAAAGGTATTAGAAACATTACTACGCTTTGTTAAGTCTACACCAACAACATCTGCATCATCAAAAAAGTTAGGCACTAAAAGTGCATGACTTTCTACATATTTTGCACGATCAACTAGCGTAGATGCCATTTTCGTAAAATTAATACCAACCAACCATTGACCAGCTGTTTTGTGATCTGGAGCGTCTTTGCCGGCTGCATAAGTCTCAAAGATTAAACAATTCAAAGCAATTGTATTATCTACTCCATCCTCGTCATCATCCTTACGAAACATCTCGTCAAAGTATGCATCATCGTAAACTGGATTAGCAAGTTCTACTTTATCCTTTCCTGAAAAATTAATAGCAAGCTGCATGGATAAAATTGCTACCGCAGACATTAAAGTTATTGTAGCAAAAATACTTGTTATTAACTTCCATTTTCCACCTTTGATCAGTTTTTTCAGCATGTAAAATCACCTTTTTCCATAATTGATTTTAAAATTCTATTTTAACTTTTATTTATTGCATATTCAAAAAACTAGTTTTTTGCGCACTAGTCCAATTTGATTATACTTCAAAATGTCAATGATTTCAACAAAAATAAAAGCGTTTTTGCTAGAAAAATCATATTTTTTTCAAAAAAGAGGGCGTTTTTGTCATAGTTTCCAGTTTTTTATAGAAAATAACGCGATATTTGCGTATGTTTTTGAAAAAAACGGCGTTTTCGTCGAATGTTCATTTTTTCTAAAAATAGCATCTTTTCTGTATTTTCACATAAAGAAAAGGCTGATTGTACAAAAGTACTTTCAGCCTTTTTTGATAGAATAATTAACTGTATTGCAACATTTCAATTAAGTCAGAATCATCAACATATCTATCATTATTTACGTCAGCAGCTTTATAGTATTCATTGGATAATGTAATGATGCCCGCGATATATTTTTGAACTTCCATTACATCTGAATAGTCGCTTAGACCATCACCATTTAAATCACCTATAACGGATACATAAATGTTATCCTTGACGAAATTACCTTCCTTCAATTGAATACTGAAGCCAGTACCAATATATGTCTTCGCATAATTTCTTTCATTGATCTTAGACATGTTATTATTATAAACAGTAATTGTTTGACCTTCTAGAGTTGTAAAGTTCTTTAAGAAGTCTGCAATTGTTGTCTCTGTCTCAACATTAGATACAATGATATGAGCTTTCTTATCAAATACATAATGTGCTGGCTCATTTACTAATGTAGTATCATTTGTTGCTTTTAAGAAACGATAGTCAGAATCTTCTACTAGACCTAATACAGCCACTTGAATTGTAAATCCAATTTCAAATGAATCAGTGAAATTACCCTTACCAGTTACAATAACTCTAGCCTTATCTCCTGGATTAACATTGTTTCTCCATTTTGCTGTGTAATCTTTTCCTTCAACTAATATAATACCATTATATTTTATTGTTGGATGAGGTGTTACATCTTCACCTGTATAAACTTGTGTAGAAATAGGTTTTACCTCCAAGTTTGGAAGAAGAGTTCCATCTTCTAGTGGGCTAATGCTAATTGGCGTTACTTGTACTTCTACTTCAATATCATCAGTAGTTGTAGTGCCATCAGCTAATAACCAAATGAAGTTTTCCTTATCAACTAAAGACAATGTTGTGTAATAGCTTCCAACTTCAGTTACTGTCTTAATTGATGAAGTAATACCATTTGTACCATTTTCATCGATAGGTCGTGTACTAAATTCTACAACAATAGGTCGTCCTGTATATCCTCTAACAATTGTTTCAGGAACTTTTATAGTTTGATATCCTATTTCATATTCAAATGAAGCATTTGTAAGGATATAGTTAGGATTTGTGGTTGTTACAGTTGCTATGTACTTACCACGCTTAATAGATTCACTATCTGGTCCTATAATTGTGATAGTTAAGTCTAAACCGCCCTTAATAGATTCCTTTGGATAAGCTCTTGGAACCTGCTTAGTGCCGTTATAGCTAAAGCTACCTGATGACCAAATTATTTCTATTGTATTTATTGTTATATCAAATTCAAACTCTGCAGAAGTTGCAAGATAGTTCTTAGAAGCAGCAATATCAACTACGACTTTATAATGTCCAATTTCAATTGCAGCATCTACTTTTTCCCAAGCATTTGCTGAGGTTCTTCTATACCAAGTATAAGTTGCAACGCCATCTGTCTTAGTACTATATGAAGGATTTGCTACTGGAATTCCATCATATTCCTTTGACAATGAAGCATCCAAGCTTAGATCATTTGCTTCAACAGGATTAATTGTAAGCGTTGCTGATCCTTCTACTGCTTCAAAGTTATCAAATACAACTTGGAAATAAATTGTATATGTACCAGCC
>CAMWJY010000100.1 GCA_947174685.1 uncultured Mollicutes bacterium
AGTTAATGATATGGCAGAATTTAAAAAAGCATTTGAAAATGAAATAAAGAAAATGAAAGAAACCTATGAAGCGACTAAAGCTTGGACAAAATGAAAGAGGTAGTAAAATGAAGGGATTATTTATCACCTTTGAGGGTGGAGAATGTAGCGGAAAAACAACAATAATAAATCAATTATGCAAAGTATTAGAAGAAAAAGGAATTTCCTATATCTCTACTAGAGAACCAGGTGGTATTGACATAGCGGAACAAATTCGCAGTATTATTTTAGATCTAAAAAATACAGCTATGACTGAAGAAACTGAGGCTTTACTTTATGCTGCAAGTAGAATGCAGCATTTAAAAGAACGTGTTATTCCTGCCATTGAGCGTGGTGATATTGTAATATGTGATCGTTTTTTAGATTCCTCTTTAGCATATCAAGGTTATGCAAGAAAATTAGGAATGGATGCCATCTTGAAGATCAATCATTTTGCCTTAGATCATTTACCTGATTTAACCTTATTCATTGATGTAAAGCCAGAGGTTGCTTTAAAGAGGTTAGGAAATAGAAATAAATCAGATCGATTAGATTTAGAAAAGTTAGAGTTTCATCAAAATGTTTATAACGGATATGATCAGGTTTGTAAAATGTATCCAGAACGTATTAAACGAATTGATGGAAACCGACCATTAGAAATAGTTACAGAGGAATGTATTTCAGTTATACTTAAATTTATAGGTAGGTGATAGACGTGAATGTTTTAGATATGATTTCAAATCAGCAGCATATCTATGATGTTTTAAAACAAAATAAAATAAAAGATCGTCTATCTCACGCTTATTTATTCTATGGAGATGAAGGTGTTGGCAAGAAGGAAATGGCCTATGCCTTAGCTTGCTTGTTTTATTGTGAGCATGATGGCTGTTTATCCTGTGATACCTGTCAAAACATTTTAAATGATCAGCATTTAAATGTTACCTATATTGGTGTGTTAGAATCCAAGAAGCTGATTTCTAAAGAACAAATTACAGAGCTTCAAGAGGAATTTTCTAAAACTTCTTTATTAGAAGGTCCAAGAATTTATATTGTGGATGGCATTGATACAGCATCAGCCTCTGCTCAGAATAGTCTTTTAAAGTTTATAGAAGAGCCTATCAATAATACACCTACAATTGGTATATTTATAGCTACCGATTTAGCAAATGTTGTTTCAACAATTGTTTCTCGTTGTTCTTTAATTCATTTTCCTTCTATTGAAGTGAAAAAGCTGATTGGACAGTTAGAAAAAGAAGGAGTAGATTCTCTTGATGCTGCACTTTCTAGTGTGACAACAAATAATATTATGGAGGCAAAAGAGCTTCTTCAATCGAAGGAATATCCTGAGATGAAAAGTTTCTTTTTGGACTTTCTTTCTTTAAAAAATAAAAAACAGGCTGTCTTGTTATATATAAATCAAGCTTCAAAATTAAGCGTAGAGAATATGAGATTCTTTTTTAAATGGTTGATTACTTTTTATGAGGATATCTTCAAGATAGAAGACAAAGAAGGTTTGATTTTGACAAGCTTGTATGATAAAATATTAATGGTTGCAAAAACGGAAAATTCAATCGTTTATGGGCAATTTCAACTCATTTTAGACTTATATTCGAAGCTGAATTATAACGTTTCTGCAAAAAATATATTTCATGAATTGATTTCTAAATTATTTTAGGATGTGATACATTTGAAGGCAATACGTGTAAAATTTAAGCCGGTTGGCAAAAGATATTTTTTTGGAACATCTACCTTTGATTTGAAGGATGGAGATCCTGTTATTGTAAACACAATCAGAGGAACAGAGCTTGGCTTTTGTTGTGGTGAAATATTTAATTTGGATGCAAAGGATTTGACTGCAGAGCTTAAAGATATTGTAAGATTGGCTACTAAGCAGGATTTAGAGGAACATGAGAAAAATAAAAAGGACCAGCCTGCAATTATTGCGAAGACAAAGGAACTAGCTAAAGAGTATGATTTATCTTTAAAGGTTTTAGAGGCAGAATATACTCTGGATAGATCAAAGCTTATTATTTATTTTGAATCAGAAAATAGAATTGATTTCCGTGAGCTAGTAAAACGACTTGCAGAAATCTATCATACAAGAATTGAACTTCGTCAGGTAGGATCTAGAGATGGTGCTAAGGTGTTTGGAGGCATCGGTCCTTGTGGGTTAATTGTTTGTTGCCGCACCTTTATTACTGAATTTGATAATGTAAGTGTAAAGATGGCAAAGAATCAAAATCTTTCTTTAAACCCAGTAAAGATTAGTGGCAACTGTGGAAAGCTACTTTGCTGTATTAATTATGAAAATGAACTTTATAAGGAATTAAAGAAGATGGCTCCTGATATTGGTGACATTGTTAAAACAGAAGAGGGACCTGCGAAGGTATTATCCTGTGATGTTTTAAATAAAACCTGTAAAGTAAAATATATTGAGGAAGAAAACAAATTCGGATATTTAAAACTGGATGAAATTGAATTTGTTCGTTCTATGGATAAGCATAAAGGTGATGATGATGCCGATAGTGAAGAATGATTTACTTGGGCATCCAGCATTAGAAATTTATCAAGATACAGATGGATTTAACTTTTCCATTGATACAATGCTTTTAGCTGATTTTGTAACGGTTACAACAAGAACGAAGCGAATTTGTGATTTGTGTAGTGGAAATGCACCCATACCTTTATATTTAACACTAAGAACAAAAGCTCATATTGTTGGTGTAGAGGTTCAAAAGGAGTCTTATGATTTAGCAATTAAATCCATAGAAGAGAACCATTTAGAAAATCAAATTACAATGGTTTTAGATAATTTAATTGGTATATCTTCTAAGATTGGGAAGAATTGTTATGAGGTTGTTACCTGTAATCCGCCATTTTTTAAAGTGGGGGATAACAATATAAATCCAAACGATAAAAAGGCAATAGCTAGACATGAGGTATTAGCTACGCTAGAGGATATCGTATGTGAGGCTTCAAAATTATTAAATTCTAAAGGAAGACTTGCAATGGTGCATAGACCAGATCGGTTATTAGAAATCATAGAGGTTTTTAAGAAGTATCATATAGAACCTAAACGTTTAAGATTTTGTTATCCTAAGCTAGGAAGTCCTTGTAATCATATATTGATTGAAGGAATTAAGGATGGATCAACTGGCGGACTAATTGTTTTGCCACCACTTATTGTATATGATGAAAATAATCAGTGGACAAAAGAGGTATTAAGGATATATAATTATGAAAAGGAGTGAGAATTATGTTCTTAAGTTTATTAAATAAGAAGGAAATGCTTAAGTTTTTAGACTTGGCTATCTATATGGTAGATATTGATGGCGAGCCTACTCAATATGAGAAGCGTATCCTAAATAAGATGATTGCTGAGCTAGATGAAATCAAGGATGAATATTCCTTCCGTTTGACAGATTCTGTTGAAAATACAATTGATTTCTTTGCTCATACAAACAAGGTTGTAAAGAATGTTGTTTATTTGAATCTTGTGATTATATCTATGGAGGATGATTTATATAACACCTCTGAGCTTTTATTCTTGGAAAAAATTCAAAAGAAATTAGATATTTCTGCAGAGAAGCGTCGTGAATTAATTTCTGTCGTTTATGCAGAGCGCGATTTAAGAGAAAAGGCAAATCGTATTATTAAGAACTAATGAAAATACGTAGTTTTGATACAGATAAGGCAATACTATATTTGGTGGCAACACCTATTGGGAATTTAAAGGATATAACCTTTAGAGCCATAGAGGTATTGCAATCTGTAGATAAGATATATGCGGAGGACACGAGAACCTCTGGTATTTTATTATCGCATTATGATATTCATACGAAGCTGGAAAGCTACCATGAATATAATCAAGACTTAAAAGCTGATCAAATTTTAAACGAATTAAAATCAGGTATGAAATTAGCAATTATTTCAGATGCTGGGCTTCCTGTTATTTCAGATCCTGGCTATAAGCTAGTTACACTGGCAATAAAGAATGATATTGCGGTTTCTACCATTCCTGGAGCTTCTGCTGGGATTAGTGCGCTCATTGCTTCTGGGCTTGCACCAATGCCCTATACCTTTTATGGGTTTTTAGATGCAAAGCATGCCAAAAGAATTAAAGAGCTAGAGAATATAAAATATCTTCCTCATACAATAATCTTTTATGAGGCACCTCATCGTATTGCTGAAACCTTGCAGGATATGTTATCTGTTTTAGGAAATAGAAGCATTGTTCTTGCAAGAGAATTAACTAAAACCTTTGAAGAATATACAAGAGGAAACATAGAAGAAATTTTATTAGAGCTTCCTTTAAAGGGAGAAATGGTAGTAATTGTTGAAGGATATAAGGAAGAAGGAAAAATCGAAGATCCTTTTCAGAAAATCGATGAACTGATATCCTTAGGGTCTAAGCCTAATGATGCAATCAAAGAGGTTGCAAAATTAACAAACACTAATAGAAGTGAGCTTTATAAAAACTATTTACAATATAAAAATAAACAATAAAGGAGGTTTTTCCTTTGAGTTATAATGATGACTACCCATTATTAAAGGATAAATTTAATGTATTTAGAAGTGCTACCTATGATAAAGTAATGCAAATGTTTTCTAAGTTTAAAACAGGCATTATTTATAT
>CAMWJY010000101.1 GCA_947174685.1 uncultured Mollicutes bacterium
ATCTTGTATATATAAACCACTATAATAAACATTATTTCCCTGAAGATTAAAATCCGGTAGCTTTCTCAAAGTATCCTCATCATAATCATAAAAAATTTCAAAGCCAATAAATTTCTTACATTTTTCTAAGGATTTATTTGGAGAAGCAGTATTTTCTTGGTTATCCTCTTGGTTAAAATATTTTTCACAATTGCGTACCAAGACAATCTTGTAGGCATTTGTCCCTTCCACCTTTAGATAGCTTATTCCATAAGGAGTCACTCTTGGTTTGTATCCCTTCTTCTTTAGATTTTCATCCATATCCAAAGTTGGATACTCATAAGAAATCGTTGGATAATTCTTCGGCTTTGGTTTATAGCGAAAGCTTTTTACAGAAGCAATTTGAATGGCAATAGTCATATAAATAAAAACAATCGCAATCAACACAATAAATACCTTTGTCCAGACACCAGTTGTTTGAGTTACACCTAGAATAAGACCAACTGCCATTAAAAAACTGACTCCTACACTAATCCATAAATATCTAGCTTTAATATTTCTCATAATTTATTTCCTTTCTACCTCCATAGCTGCCAAATCAAACATTAATGCCTCTGAATAATGATTGTATAAGGAATAAAAGCTAGGAACTGGACGGTAGTATTTTAAACGCACCTTTTCTTCATCATAGACAAAGGTTTGATTAAACTCTTTTTTCGTATTTACAACAGTCTGCTTTGCAATAGCTACTGTTTCTTCTGTATTGTTCTTAAATATAATTAAATTAATAACAGATTTATGCTCTTCTGTTATCACCGCATCAATTTTATCCTTTAATGCATCATAATTATATTGTTCCTTTATGAAACCAGTTTCGTCATCAACAAAGGTAAAAACAAAGATAGTTCCTCTAAAAAAACGCGTATATACCTTCACAAAATCATTTTTAAGAATCAATATATCCTTAGCATATGTCATATTGGATTCAAAATAATGATATGGTTTAACATCAAAATATCCTAAGCAATCTAGAACTTCCTTTGGTTTTTTCTTAAAGAAATTGAACATACATCTTCCTCATTTCTGTTTTATTTTATGAATTCTATATAACAAAAGAAATTAATGAACCTTATTACAATATGGACAAAGAATTTCCATATCTTCATTAATTTGGGTAATATTTCTAAAATACATTTGTGCCTCTTGTTTACGCTTAACAAGCCAAGGGTCTCCTTCAATTCTGACCTTATTCAAGCCTGCAATTTGGGTATATAGATAGGTTTTATTTTGTTCAGGGCAATGAGCCACTTCTAAAACCGTTCTACAAGAGCTACATTCATAAACTGTTCGGCTTACCTCTTGTTTTTCTGTATTCAATACTAATTTATGAGAACAGAATGGGCAATCCTCCCGTTTGTTATCTGCATAAAGCATTCCTCTTAAAAGAATTTGCTGGATTCTTCTAAAGGATTCAATGCTAGTCATACTAATCTCTGTTGTATTTTTTATTTCCTCATAAGGACTAAAAATAATATATTCTTCTGCATTTTCTTTTTCTTGAACCTTTTTAAGAATCTCTTCTGAATTTTTATCTAATGTTGGAATGATAATAATTCTATATTTTTTATCCTTTTCTATATTTAATTGAAGAGTTTGAAGCTCTGCGATCTTTTTCGTTGTTAGCTTTAGATTCCACTCTTTAAATTGAAAGCTCATGCTTAGCTTAGAAAAAGAAATTTGCTTTTCCGAATCACAGGTAAAATTAAAATGACCAATAGAAAAGATTGCTAAAAGCATACAGAAATGGAAATAATTCTTTTGTAACTCCTTAACATCTACTTCCTCTAACTCTTTTTCGTTCCCAATTTGATGCAAAGAAAAGTATTTAGAAAGCTTATACACCTGATGATAATCCTTATGCATTGCTAAAATATTAGATTTATGCGCCTTCAAATATTTTGGCTTTACCTTATTCTGCTTATAAACTGGACGTTTTAATCTAGGTACAATCGTATTCAATATATATTGTAGCTTGTTTAGGCATTCTATGGATTCTCCATAATAGGAATCAAAATTACGACTATATCCTGTATGAAGCTTTCCTAATGCCAAGAAATAATTTAAATGGTTAACTCTTTCTAGCAAATTAATCTCAATCGTTTGATTTGTATAGATTAATTCCTTAAGAATTCTTAAGTTGCTTCTTGTAAAGGATAAAATATCATCTATTGTTTTACAAAAGAACAAATTCTCATAAATACCATAATTATCTTCATAGGTTCTTGTTAGAAGCTTAACAGGCTTGATTTCACCATCCTGTATATCTGACCAAAGCTCACTATGAGAAGAAATATGCTGAATCGTATTATTATTAATAATTCTTACAGATTCAGTTGGTAAAATCACATTTTGATCCTTAAGGTGAATAAATGGCTTTGCAAAAATCTGTTTAATTGCCGGAATTGTTTTCACAATTTTGTTGATATCCTGTTCTAAAGAATCGAAATTAAAATCAGAATCAATTGTAAATAATGTCAAATCATGAACGACAGCATAATCAAACTCAACATAGGATAGCTTTTTATGCGTCTTCATAAAAGCTTGTAGCTTATCATAATACTTTACAAGCTTATGAAGCTCTGCTTGTTCTTCATAGGTTAAATCCATAGGCTTAATCCTCATTCAACTTACGAACAAAAGCACTACAAGCGGTCAAGCCTAGCTTATCAAATTCGATTGCTAATGCTTCTTTATTTTCAACAATCTTATATTCTAGCTTGGCTACAACCTTACTTAATAAAATCTTTTCTACTGCATCTTTTTCTACTGCGGACTTATCTCCAAAACATGCACAATAGATTTTCACAAATTCTTCCATTTGTTTTAAGATACGGTTGCCAAAGGAAATATTATATGGAGCTAAAAGCTTTTCTACCTTTTGAATGATCTTATTATCTTCTGCTTCAAAGGTATAGCTTTCCTTAGCCTCTTTATATAAACTAGCAATACGCTCATAAGGGACAAATCTTTGAGCTAATGGTTCACTAAAGGAATGAATCTTAGGAGCACGTTTATTGAAGTTCATAGTCTGTGCTCTATCGTAAACCTTATCACTAATTTCAAAGGTACTCTCATCACGGTTTGCTGTACCAATGAACCATACATTGGTAGGAATATCAATTGTATGTCCATCTGTCAATCCATAATAAGAATGTTGTTCTTGATTGATAGTTCTATACAATTTTACATTTAATAATTTAATATGACGTAAGTGCTCTTCATGTTCCATTAAAGATAAGAAATCTGAGAAATAATACTCAATTCTACTTAAGTTCATTTCATCTAAAACGATGAAGGTAGGAACCTCGGAATTTAATCTTGCCTTATACAAGCATTGAGTAAACTTCTTAGGAGTGAAGCATTTACTAAATTCATTATAATAACCTAAAAGCTCATTTTTATCTCTCCAGGAAGACTCTACCTCAACAACCTCACAATTACCCATAATTGCTTCAGCGAAAATCTTAGGTAAGCTTGTTTTTCCTGTACCACTCATACCTTGAAGTATGGTAAGTCTAGAAGCTCCTAAGCCTGCAACAAAAGTAGCTATATCCTCTAGAGAATAAGATAAATGTAATCTACATTCTCTTGCATAATCTACGACAAAACGAACTAAATTAGGAAGTGTTAAGTTCTCAAATAGCTGTGCCCTTCTAGCTTCTAAATCTGCTTCAAATGCTTCTAGCTTAGAATCTAGTTCTGTGAAAGCAGGACATGCATCGAAATCAAACTGAGGGGCAGGCTCTAAAGGTTTTATTTCATTATTTGTAGAGACGTTTTCACTAGAAGACAATACTGTGACTTCTTCCTTATAATTGAATTGTCCTCTAATCACCATAATAATAAATACTAAAAAGCTTGCCAAGAAAACATAGATAGATTGACTAGATACTTTATATTCATAATCATCCATAAATTGTAAATGATAAAATTCTAATAAGCTCTTAATATGTTCCTCATTGATTTTTTGAGCTATCTTAAAGTAAATACCAAATAATCCAATTAAAAGTAAAAATACAACATTTGCAATAGCACTTAGTTTAATTACCTTATAATAGTCTTTATATTTTGCAAAAAAGCTTACAATAGAAAGTACAAGTAAAATTCCAGATGTAAATAAGAAGGCAAATAATACAAAAGCCAAGGCCTGGAATCCACCACTTAAATCCTTATAGGAAGTTAATAGCTTATATCCAGTTAAAACGACATTATCAGTATACGCCAATGCAGAAATATGAATTTGAATAACATTAAAGAATAAAACTGCAGCAGTAATTAAAGTTAAAATAACTAAGAAAATTAAAGGCTCAATTTTAAGCTTTTTATTTTTTTCAACTTTCCCTTCATCCTCATAGCTTATTCCGATTTTCCCTTGGATGACAGAAAAAGCTATATATACAATAACCAAAATAAGAACTGGTATATACGAAATAGTCGTTGCATTTCCACCTTTGATATTTGTATAGAAGGTCATAAAATATCCAACTAAAAAGAAAAGAACTGATATAACAATATTACAATAAAAACTAGATTTTGATTTTCTAACAAACTGTTTATCTAATTTAAAGTAGTAGGTTATTGTACTAATCATATAC
>CAMWJY010000102.1 GCA_947174685.1 uncultured Mollicutes bacterium
ATATAATAAAAATATAAATATTATTATGAGGTTATGTGGTATGAATAAAAAAGTTGTATTAGAAGAATCATTTCATGTTTTTATCGTTTTAGTATCCGCATTAGTTTATTCTTTAGGCGTAATTTGGTTTATTTCACCTGCAGGATTATATTCTTCTGGAGTTACAGGACTTGGACAAATTATTTCTGATATTATATCCTTATGCACAGGTGGAAGGGTAAAGATTCCGCTAGGTGTATTTACCTTCGTTCTAAATGTTCCTTTATTTGTGTATGGTTGGAAAAAGGTTTCTATTCGCTTTGCGATATATTCCTTATTATCTGTTGTTGTTCAATCTATCATTATGATGGGCTGGATTCCAGAATATACTTTCGGAATAAATGCTAAAGAGAATCAATTATTATTTGCGTTAATTGGTGGTCTTGTCACAGGATTAGCAAATGGTATCGCCTTACGCTTTGGAACCTCTACAGGTGGACTAGATATTATTGGGCAAGCATTGTCTATTGAAAAGGGTATATCTATTGGTATGATTACGATGTCATTTAACTGCTTAATTGCGTTAATTGGTGGTGGAGTTATTGCAGGTGCTTGGGAAATCTCTATGTATACCTTCATTCGTATTATTATAAGCTCTATTGTAGTAGATAAGATTCATACAGCTTATAATTTTATCAGGTTAGATATTATCTCCGATCATGTAGATGAAATCTCTGCTCGTATAATGGAAGAATTAAAGCATGGCGTTACTTTACTTACTGTAGAGGGTGCATATACACATAAACAGAAAAAGGATGCGTTTGTTATCTTAACAAAATATGAGCTGACTCGTGCAAGAAAAATATGCTTAGAAATTGATCCAGATGTATTTGTTATTATTGCTCCTGCAAAGGGAACAATAGGCCGTTATGTTAGAAAGACTATTATGTAGGTATTCCTTATGATAAGCTCAATGGATAACCCAAAAATAAAGACATTATTGAAGCTTAGACAAGCAAAATATCGAAAATCAGAACAAAGGTTTATTGTGGAAGGATCACATCTTGTTTCTGAGGCGAGACTTGCGGGTGTATTAGTAGAGGCATATTCGATAGAAGAAAAAGATGGATATATACAGGTATCAGAAAGCGTAATGAAAAAATTATGCAATACTGATACAGTGGTAAAAGAAATAGGTCTTTGTAAGTTGCTTGAAAAATCTGAAATTACAGATAAGATATTAATTTTAGACGGAGTTCAAGACCCAGGGAATATGGGAAGCCTAATGCGTAGCGCTTGTGCCTTTGGTTTTGATACTTTGTTTATTGGTACAGGCTCAGTAGATATATATAATGATAAGGTCATTCGTTCTTCACAAGGTGCGATATTTAAATTGAATTTCTTATTTGGTAATGTTTGTGATTTTGTTAAGAATTTAAAGCATAAGGTTTATGGCACGAATGTCATTAAAGGAATTCCTTTAAAGGAAATTAAAAAAGAAAATAAGCTTGCAATCATATTGGGGAATGAAGGAAATGGTATTTCTAAGGAAGTTAATGCTCTAGGGTTAGATAATATTTTTATTCCAATGAGAAATACAGAATCCTTGAATGTTGCGGTTGCAGGTAGTATAATATTATATGAATTTGGTTTTTAGGAGAAGTTTGGTATGAAAAAGAAATATGTTTATTTATTTACAGAAGCTCATGGTTTAGGAAAAGAATTATTAGGTGGAAAAGGTGCAGGTCTTGCAGAGATGGCAAGCTTAGGAATCCTTATTCCTCAGGGCTTTACGATAACTACAGAGGCTTGTAATAAATATTATGAGGATGGTAAAAAGCTATCAGAAGACCTTCTTGATGAAATTAGCAAGAAGCTAAAGGAATTAGAAAAAATAACTGGAAAAACTTTTGGTGGAGCTAAGAATCCTCTACTTGTTTCTGTTCGTTCAGGTGCTAGAGTCTCTATGCCTGGAATGATGGATACCATTTTAAATTTAGGTTTAAATGATGAAACTGTTGAAGTTTTAGCTAAAGAAACCAATAATGAGCGTTTTGCATATGATTCTTATAGAAGATTTATTTTAATGTTTACGAATATTGCAAAGGGCTTTTCTAGAAAAGAAATGGATACTATGCTAGATGACCTTAAGAAGGAAAAGGGATATAAGCTAGATTATGAAATACCTGCTTCTGAGCTTAAGGGCTTAATTGCTCGTTATAAAGCATGGTATAAAGAAAATGTTGGTGAAGATTTCCCAACAGATCCTTGGAAGCAATTAGTTGAGGCAGTAGGTGCTGTATTCCGTTCTTGGGATAATGAAAGAGCTATTGTTTACCGCAGAATGAATAATATTTCTGATGCATGGGGAACTGCAGTAAATGTACAATCTATGGTCTTTGGAAATAAGGGAGAAACAAGTGGAACAGGTGTAGGCTTTTCTCGTGATCCAGGAACAGGTGAAAAGAAAATCTTTGCAGAATATCTTGTAAATGCTCAAGGTGAGGATGTTGTTGCTGGTATTAGAACACCACTTAAGATAGATGAATTAAAGAAACAACAACCAAATATTTATCAACAATTTGCAGATACATCTGCTAAGCTAGAAGCACATTATCGTGATATGCAGGATATGGAGTTTACTGTAGAAGATGGAAAATTATATTTCTTACAGACTAGAAATGGAAAAAGAACTGCAGAAGCTGGTGTAAAAATTGCTTGTGATATGGTGGATGAAGGACTTATCACTGAGCAAGAGGCTGTAGCTAGAATTGATGTAAACACCTTCCATTATCTACTATATCCAACCTTCTCTGAGGCTGCATTAAAGAAGGGGGTTATCCTTACAAAAGGAAATCCAGCTTCTCCGGGTGCTGGCATAGGTAAGCTTGCCTTTAGTGCGGCAGAAGCTAAGGCACGTAAGGAAAAAGGCGAAAAGGTTATTTTAGTTCGTGAGGAAACCTCACCAGAGGATATTATTGGAATGGTAGCTGCAGAAGCTGTTATTACAGCTCGTGGCGGTATGACTTCTCATGCTGCAGTAGTTGCAAGAGGTATGGGAAAGTGTGCAGTTACAGGCTGTAGTGATGCTTATATCGATGAAGATGCAAGAACGATGACAGTTCAAGGTAAAGTATACGGACCTGATGATGTTGTATCAGTTAATGGTTCGACAGGTCTTATTTATGAAGGCGCAATTGATTTAATTCCGTCTCAAATGTCTGGAGATTTTGCAAGAGTTATGGCTTGGGCTGAAAAGTATAAAAAGCTACATGTTCGTGCAAATGCTGATTCTCCTAGAGATGCAATTAAGGCTATGGAGTTTGGTGCAGAAGGTATTGGACTATGTCGTACAGAACATATGTTCTTTGGAGAACAAAGAATATTCCATATGCGTAAAATGATTTTATCTCAAAATTTAGAAGAAAGAGAACAAGCCTTAGAGGAATTACTTCCATATCAAAAGGAAGATTTTAAAGCATTATTCCTTACAATGAAGGGAAGAAATGTAAACATTCGTTTACTTGACCCACCTCTTCATGAGTTCTTACCAAAAACAGAAGAGCAAATTGAAGAACTAGCTAAGGCATTACATTTATCCTTAACAGAAATTAATACCCGTATTGAAGTACATCTAGAGCATAATCCTATGATGGGCTTTAGAGGAGATCGTTTATCTATAGCGTATCCAGAAATTGCTAGGATGCAGGCTCGTGCTATAATTACTGCTGCCATAGAAGCACAAAAGGAAATGGGTGTTTCTGTAGAACCAGAAATTATGGTGCCATTTGTTATAGATTGTTTAGAATTCAGGATAGTTAAGGAAATTATTTGTGCAACATGCGATGAAGAAATCAAAAAAGCAAATGTTCCTATGAAGTATCATGTAGGTACAATGATTGAAATTCCTCGTGCTGCATTACTTGCTGATGAGATTGCAAAGGAAGCAGAATTCTTCAGCTATGGTACAAATGATTTAACACAGATGACAATGGGACTTTCTCGTGATGATGCTTCTAATTTCTTAAATTATTATTATGATCATAAAATCTTAGAGCATGACCCATTCCAAACTGTGGACATTGCAGGCGTAGGTAGATTGATTCAAATGTCTGCTGGCTTAGGTAGAAAAACTAGACCAGATTTACATTTAGGAGTATGCGGTGAAACAGCAGGTGATCCACTTTCTATTGATTTTTATCATCAATGTGGACTTGATTATATTTCTTGTTCACCTTATCGTATTCCAGTAGCTCGTTTAGCTGCTGCACAGGCCAATATTAAAAATCCTCGCAAATAATTTGACAAAATAAATCATTAAACTCCTGGTTTCTTATAGAAACAGGGAGTTTTTTTGAGGAGATGGCAACTAGATCTCTGATAGTATCGATTGCTATGTTTAACTAAATTTTGTCAGCAAAAAAGATTTGCAATCTTTTGACTGCTAGAGAAGAGCCATTTTCTATGGTCAGGTTTCCAAGGAACGAATACGGAGAGCAGACTTATGAGTTGAAAAAAATACAAACTTATATTTATAACTTCTACTATTTTTTAAGCAAAATTAATTGCTGCTAATTAACTTTAGCAATCCTAAAAAATATTCCTCATAATAAGGGAAGATTCTTTACATTTTGTTATTACTATGCTATTATTT
>CAMWJY010000103.1 GCA_947174685.1 uncultured Mollicutes bacterium
GTTAACAATAATCCGTAAGCATCATAAAGATTAATGATTTCTTCTCTTTTTTCAAATGTCATAGGCTACTCCTCAAAGAAGTCGGCAAATAGACCATATAAATACTGCTCAATATCAAATACCTCTAAGTCTTCAACCGTCTCCCCTAAGCCTATGTATTTGATTGGTATACCCATTTCATGACGAATTGCTAACACAATACCACCCTTAGAGGTACCATCAAGCTTTGTCAGGATGACACCAGTGACGTCAGTTGCCTCCTTAAAAGCTTTAGCCTGAGACATACCATTTTGTCCTGTGGTCGCATCAATGACAAGTAGAGTTTCATCTGGAGCGCCTGGACAAACATTTTCAATAACACGTTTCATTTTTGCAAGCTCATTCATCAAATTAACTTTGTTTTGGAGACGCCCTGCCGTATCACAAAGCAATAAATCATAATGTTCATTTTTAGCCTTTTTACAAGCTTCAAAAATAACACTAGATGGATCTGAACCAGCCTCCTTAGTCACGATATCTACTCCAACACGCTTTGCCCATACCGTTAACTGTTCAATAGCACCTGCACGGAAGGTATCTCCTGCAGCTAGTAATACCTTTTTCCCTTGCTTCTTATAGGAATAGGCTATCTTTGCTATAGAGGTGGTCTTACCGACACCATTCACACCTACAAACAAAACAACAGATAATTCATTTTTCTTAAGCTTAAGGTTAGCATTAACAATTTCACCATTCAAATAAATTTCAAACATTTTGTCCATAATCATCTCTTGTAATAATAATGGATCCTCTATTTTCTTATGATAAACCTCATCTCTAAGCTCATCGATAAAATCAACAACTGTATCTACACCGATATCTGCCATAATGAAAACTTCTTCTAGCTCATCAAATAAATCATCATCTATTTTACTACTTTTAGATAAGATTTCACGAAGGCCTGCTAAAGCACCTTCTCTGGTCTTGTGAAGTCCTAATTTATATTTTTTACTTTTTTCTTTATCTTTTTTCTTAAACAAATTAAAGAAGCCCATAAAATCAACTCCATATCCTTTATGAATTATATCATAATTGCCTATACAATTTCAAGAAATACACTCCAATATTGGAAAGAATGCAGACTAATGGATTAACCCTAATTCTGCCCTTAAGTCCATTTCCTCTAAATCCGGGTATTTCTTAAGTAAATAAAATACCTTGGACAAGTATTCCTCATTTCCACGAACAATACCAATAAATTCATTCGTACACTTCATTTCAGCTAGTGTCTCCATTAACTCATCAAATTCTTTATCTGTTAAAATAGGCAAATCATTTAAAGATTCTTCTTCTTTGTTTTCAAATAGATTCTCATAGGCTTTAAAAAAGTTATACCATACTACTGAATTTTCTAAAGTATACCAATCTTGAGAAACCACAGGCTCCTTGTCTAAATTATAAACCTTAGCCCCTTCTAAGCTTAAGAAAAAAGGAGAATGTGTTGCAATAATAAACTGGCAATTACAATATTTTTGAGAGGATAAAATCAAATCTCTAAGCTCTAATTGAAAAAGTGGAGATAGACAGTTTTCTGGCTCATCTAAAAGATAGATTCCATCATTTTCAATCATATCCATATAGTATCTTATAGCCGTTTCTCCATTGGAATATTGAGCTTTCTTACTAGAAACCTTACTAGCAATATATCTTTTTGGAGAGCTTCTCATTGTATTATAATCCCTTAGTCTTTCAAAATCCTGCATACCTCTATAATAGTAGCCTTCCTTCAAAAGCTGTTTTCCCTCTTTATTGACTTCATCCGTTTTTTTGACTACATTTTGATTAAATTCCTTTTTAGAGTCCAACTGCTTAAAAATATCATCACTCGTAATCATTTTACGGTGGTAAGGTAGCTCTATTGGTTTTCCATTCTCGCCAAGCTCTAAAGTAAGATTAATCACATCAACACATTCATCGAATAACTTATGTAAAGATCCACCTCCTGGTCCTACCACCCATTCTTCATCCTTAAAAAACCTTGTTTGTCTAGAAGCATTTATTTTTTCCGAAATTAAATTTAAAAGCGTAGATTTTCCTGAACCATTATTCCCATAAAATATTGTAATCCCAGATAATTCCATTTCCTTTATATCAAGCTTTGTTAAAACTCTAGCAGGATAATAATTGTGGATACAGGTCTTTTTGGTAAAAAACTCAAAGCCAGGGAAATAAGCAGATTTCAAAAACATAAAACCACTTCCTTCTATAGTATTACTATTATAGCATAAAGAATATGATTTCCCTAGAAAAAAGAAAAAACTGTGTGGGAAAAAAATCCCTCACAGCTTTATCCAGATATATTTTGAACATCCTCTTCTGTCATAATGTTTTTACATCTAGGGTAGTTAGAGCACCCATAGAAGATATTTCCCTTATTTTTACCTTTAGAGGCTACTCTTTTTACCATATGTCCTTTTTTACATACAGGACATGTAATTCCATTTGCTGGTTCTTCTTGTTTATCACATTGCTTTGAACAATATAAATGTCCTTCCTTATCCTCTAGCATAATGCTACCACAATTTGGACAAGTAAGAAGCGTTGGTGGATCACTAAAGGCAACCTTACAAGCAGGGTAGTTATTACAAGCATAGAATACTCCACCTTTGTTTTTACCTGTTTTAGCAATACGCTCAACAATATGTCCTTTTCCACATTCTGTACAAACAATGCCTGTATCTATTGGTTCATTTTCAGTTTCTTCTTTATAAACATATTTACAGGTTGGATAATTGCTACAAGAAATAAATTCACCAAATTTTGATTTACGGATAACTAGCATTCCTCCACACTCAGGACAAATTTGTTCGGTTGGAATCGGATAGATAGGCTTCATTTTTTCCATTGCTACATCAAATAAAGGAATAAAAGCCTGATAGAATTCTTTGAGCTGTTCTAACTCTTTTTTCGTACCATGAGCAATCTCATCTAGGTTAGTTTCCATTTCTGCCGTATAGGAAACATTGATTAGGTCCTTAAAGAACATATCTAGTTTTTCACTTGTTAAGGTTCCCTGTTCGGTTGGAACTAAAGACTTTTTATCAACAGTAATATAATTTCTTTCCTTTAAGGTTAAAATGGTTTGGGCATAGGTAGAAGGTCTACCAATACCTAAGGTTTCCATTTCTTTAATAATTGAAGCATCAGTATATCGAGCTTTAGGCGCAGTTTTCTTATCTAATATTACAATCTCATTGGCGTTATAGCCCTCTCCTAAGGAGAAATTTGGTAGTATGGTATTTTCATCTGCCTCACTTCTTCCGTAAGCTCTTAAATATCCATCAAACTCCATCGTTTGACCTGTAACAGCCCATAAAGAATTTGTGTTTGTAAATTCTACACGTAAAGAATTAAAGCGTGCTGGAGCCATTAAGGAAGCCATTGTACGATTATATATTAAACGATAAAGCTCGTATTCCTCCTCAGATAAATAAGGCTTCATTTGATCAGGAGTACGCTCTACAGCCGTAGGTCTGATTGCCTCATGAGCATCCTGCATATTTTTAGAAGTCTTAATTTTAACATCACCTAAATATTTATCTCCATAGGTTTTTCTTATATATTGATGTGCATCTGTGACAAACAAATCAGAAAGTCTTGTTGAATCAGTACGCATATAGGTGATTAAGCCGACAGTCTCATCTTTAATCGTTTTACCTTCATACAAGCCCTGAGCAATTCTCATCGTTTTGCTTGGAGGAAAGTTTAATTTATTTGCCGCATCCTGTTGTAAAGTTGAGGTTGTAAAGGCTGGATAGCTATTTCTATTTACCAGCTTATGGGCAATATTACTTACAAAAAAGCTCATGAGCTTAGGTTGTAAATTCTCTAATATTTTTCGATCTAAAATTCTATTTTTGTTATCAACTGGATTCCCATCTAGCTCAACTAATTTCAATTTAAAGGTATTAAAATTAGCCTCCATTTCATAATATGGCGTAGGAACAAAAGCAAGGATTTCCTTTTCTAAATCTACAATCAATTTTAAAACAACACTTTGAACACGTCCTGCACTCTTAGAACCAATCTTTCTTTGTAAAAGCTTAGAGAGCTTAAATCCTAAAATACGATCAATCATTCTTCTACATTCCTGAGAACTTACCATCTGCATATCAATTTTATGAGGATTCTCTAATGCTTTTCTAACAGCAGGCTTTGTTATTTCATTAAATTCAATACGATTTAAATCATCCAAGCTTAATTCTAATTCCCTTGCAAGATGATAGGCAATGGCCTCACCCTCGCGGTCTGGGTCGGTTGCTAGATAGACCTGACGACCTTTACAGGTAGTCTTTAAGTATTCCACTAGCTCTTCCTTGTCCTTCATCACTTTATAATTTGGTTTAAAATCATGCTCAATATCAATACCAAGACCATCCTTACCAGAGGTTGCTAGATCACATATATGCCCCTTTGAGGACAAAACTAAATAACCCTTACCTACATAAGAGCCAATGGTTTTCGATTTACTTGGAGATTCTACGATAATAATATTTTGCAATGTTTCCACATCCTTACCTTTTAAAGTTTAGTCTAAAATTGCTTTCTTGTCAATAGATTTTTTAATAGTTTATGTTC
>CAMWJY010000104.1 GCA_947174685.1 uncultured Mollicutes bacterium
TTATTATAGCATTTTTAAAGAAAACATTCAATAACTATCTATTTTCAAATTTACTGATAAAAAAATTCCCTGAACAAAAGTTCAAGGAATTTCTTATATAACTTTGCTTATAGGTGAAAGTCAATAGCTTCGGTGTAAGAGCTCAGTGTCTTTGACAATATAATAGGAAGAATCACACCGATATTATAACCTAATCAAAAATTATCAAACAGTATCATCAACTGCTCATATATATTATAGTTTTTTATTTTCAAATTTTCCATATATTTCGAGAAAAAATATAATAAAATTAAATTTTTTAACAAAAAACAAAAAAATTTATTCTTTTTTACCAAAATTTGTCACTAAAAATAAAAGGTTTAAGCAAACAGCCTAAACCTATAGTTATTTTTTAGGAATGCCAATACTTAGCTAAAATCCTATTTTCTTCCAAACCTTATTAAAATCTTTTTTTAATTGTTTTGTATCAATAAGCTCATCTACTTGTGTTGCAAAAATCATTTCAAAAAAATCATATTCCAAATAGAAAAACGAATCCTTCATAGAATCTATCAACCTTTGATCTAATATATCCCAATAGTTTTCACATATATAAACTATATCATATAAATCTCTTATCCTCTTATGATAAGAAAACTGTCTCGTCTTTTTCATAAAGATATCATTTATAGAGTAAGTATTATACTGATCAAACCTGACTATTTCTTCTTCATTAAGAAGTTGCTTAAATTCAACTTTTAATGAATGTGATTCCTCCTTGTAGATTAAATGAAATTGAGCTTCTTTTGAATTATAAATATCGGTAACATATGAAATATCATTTTCCAAACAAAAGCTCTTTACTATACTATGAAGATCTTCACTAGCATTAATTGGACCAGCAAGTATGATTTCATCAGAAAACCTGGTTAAGTCATAACAATACTGTAAAGCAGTAGAATCTCTTAAAACAAATACATCTGAATTTTTACAAAGATAGTTTAAGAAGGCATCCATAATCCTTTTATGCTCCCTATGCCAGCTTGTATCTAGCGTGTTAGGGAGCTTTAATATCCTCTTTTAAGAACTTAACCCAATCCATTTTAAATTCTTTATTCATAAAATCTTTAATCTCTGGCCAGTTCTTATTATTTTTCAATAATAGAACCTTAGAAAAGATAATTTCATTATAGTCTTGATTTGCTATAAAATCTCTATTTGTTCCTTGTGCATAGCCAAACTGTCCATGATCCATCAAATCCAAAAAAGCTCTAATGTGGTTAGCAACAGGATAGGCTTCAGTATGCTCAGGAATCTTTTTATTATATTCTATCCCAAAATCTCCAAATATAGATTCTTCTGTATCATACATACAGGGATTATCCCATTGTAGTGAAGAGACATGCCAGTCTCCCATTGTATTTAAGCTACAAGGCGTATTTAATGCATGTATTCCAGAAATATATTTCATAATCAAACCTCCCTCTATTCAATCTTTTTCCAGTCTTTAATTATGTAGTCAATATCCTTTAAAAGAGACTCAATTGAGTCATAGAAGGAAGCAGTGAATCTAGAATCTGGTTCCCAATAAGCATCATAATCAAAATACTCAATTTCATCAGGATCTACTAGAGTTAATCTCTCTAACTGATATGAAAAACTACCCGCATGATTCTTTTTTACAAATAATCTTTTTTTCTTATCAGGAGAAATAAAGCCTAATTCATAATACACTGGCATTGACTCTTTTGACATACGCTCTATAATTTCTTCTTCTGTTAATTTTTTTATTTCCTTGCTGCCAACTCCATATAAAACTCTCTTGTTGTTAAAAACTAATTCTACATCAAAAAAATGTTTTACATTTGGCCATGAGAATTTCGTACTTTTCATTTCAGTAAAATAATAAAGCTTTGGATAATGGAAGAAACCGAAATGCTTATGCTTATACTGTATATAAATCACATCTTCATCATTTACAAAATCACAAAAGAAATCAAGAACATCTTGTTCCTCTAAGTCCTTTATAAAAGGTTTATCATTGATAAGAACCGTTCTATCCATTAAATATTTTACAATGAAATTTTCATGTACCTTTAGGATAAGCTCATCGTTTTCTAAAGAAACTTTTCCTTTTAAAGATTCTATTTCATCAAAGTCTCTTATGTAATCCTTAAAATCAAAATAGACAGCTATCTTTTTTGCAAGCTCTAAACAAATCTTATAAGGTAACTTTTCATTAAATTGCTTCAAAAAAAGAGCACGAACCTTCTTCCAGTTCAAATAAATACTCTTTTTTATTTGTATCTCTTTTAATATAAGTATAGCCTCTTGAATGTATTCATCCTTTGGACAACCTTGGGAAAGCAAATGCATTGGATCTACTTCGTTGATTGCTTGAAGAACAAGCTTTAGCTTTTCTTTATAAGTCAAATGCCTGTTGGAAGTTCCATAAGATTTGATATGAACTGGACCAAAGGTTAGGAAAAAATAAGGCTTATTTACAGAGGCTTCTGGATATTGATTCTGTTCGGCTACTATGATTTCAAAATCACCTATTATTTTTTTAAAATCTTCTTCAATTTCACCAACTACTAAATATACACAAGCACCATATTCCATCTGGTGTTCTTGGGGATGGTATAAAGAAATAAGCTCATAAGGCCTTTTAGGGTCAATATCAAATTCCTTTAAACCTACACATAGCTCTGGATATAAGGATTCAATATGCTTAATATAAAGCTTACAATCAGAACAATTACATGGTATATATGTTTCATAAAATTGTTTCGTTTCTTCTTTATCAATTTTCATATTTCTAAGTCTCCTTCCAGTTTTATAAATATTATACTTAAAACTCATTTGTTTGTCTAGAGGCTCATTATTTATCAAAAATTGTATTTTTACCCCTTTTATGCTATAATCAGTTAAAGATGTCTTCTGATTGTCGAGGTGAGGGAAATGAGCTGTAAATATCCAATTGTCTTAGTCCATGGCATCATATTAAAGGATATTAAATTTTTTAAAGCCTTTGGCCGTATTGAAAAAAAATTAAAGGCAGAAGGACATATTGTTTATACTGCAAAAATAGATGGCTTTGGCACAATCGAAAATAATGCAGAGCAATTAAAAGCTCATATATTAAAAATTCTAGAAGAAAATCAAACAGATAAGGTAAATCTTATTGCCCATTCTAAGGGTGGATTAGATTCTAAATATATGATACAAAATCTAGATATGGAGGATTCTATTGCCTCTCTCACTACACTTTGTACACCACATAAGGGATCTAAGGTGGCTACAAATCTGTTAAGACTCCCTAAATTTTTAATTGTAATTATTGCCTTTTGGGTCAATCTTTTCTATCGGATATTTGGAGATAAAAAACCGGATTCCCATACAGTATGTAAGCAGCTGCAAACAGTAGAAGCTTCTACACTTAACTTCTCAGATAAAATTTATTGTCAAAGCTATTCCACAACACTAAAACGTAGTCGTGATGATTTTATTATGGGAATTCCTCTAATATTTTCTAAGCATTGGGAAAAAACAACCTCAGATGGGCTCGTTACTCAAGACTCTGCCAGCTTTGGAGATTATAAGGGGGATTGTATAGAGGATTCTATTTCTCATAGTGAAATTGTAGATTTTATGGTCAAGAAAAAGAAAAAAGAAAAGATTTATCAGTTCTATATTAATTTATGTAAGAATCTAGAGGATTTAGGTTTTTAATAGAGAAGCCCTTAAAGTGGGAATACCACCTTAAGGGCTTTATACTTTTATTTTTTTCCTTGATATTTTAAATATGCAAAATGAAAAGCACCTGTATAGGAATTAATGCATACAACATCCTCTTTAGAAATGCTGTGATATTCTGTAACAGGAATCGTAATCCATCTTTCTTCTCCTTCTACTTCTACCTTAATTTCAAATTGTGTTACGCTTCTAGCTCCTGTACTAACATGCATATCTAACACAACACAGTCATATGCTACAGGTTTGCTTGAATCCAATACACAATTTGCTGTACCAACTATCGAAAAGCAATAAGAAAAAACAATCATAAGAACAAGAAAAACTGAAAGCACAGCATGAGATATTGCACTTGACCTTGGATAAAACAATCTAGTCCATACTTTTCTAAACAAGAAAACTCCTATTCCTATAATCACACCAGATAAAATGGCTGTTGGTATAAGTGCCCATGCCATATATATCTCACTAATAAATTCAATACTAAGCATTCGCACCATACCAAAAACAAGTAAGCTCGCTGCAGATAAGAGTTGTTTTTTATCTATATCTACTTCAATTCCATCCTTATATTCTCTAAGAAATGGAATTAGTATTAAGACCAACATACCTGCAGAATAAATTATGACAAGCAAATTAAAGATACTGGATGAAAAAAACAATAGTACTAAAAATAATAAACTTCCTAAAAATACAAAGCTATTGATTATAATATCCGATTTCTTCCTTGAAGTAATTAGTTCTTGAACATAGGCAGTGATATATAGCATAGATAGAAAAACAATATATAAAATATCTGCCCAGAAAGAGTTGAAAATATTATAAGCAAAATATGATGTGCTGAAAAAGCC
>CAMWJY010000105.1 GCA_947174685.1 uncultured Mollicutes bacterium
CATTATGAGAGACTATTAGACTATATCCAACCAGATTTTGCACATATAATGATTAATGGTAGAATAGTTTTAGCAGGCGGTAAGGAATTAATCGCTAAAATCGACCAAAACGGCTATGATTGGGTAAAAGAAGAGCTTGGTATTGAAATTGAAAAAGAAGAAGATGATGAAAAGACCCATGTTCTTTTAGGCTCTTGTGCTCATAATAGCGGGAACAAATAATGCTATATTTGAATTCCTTGGTAGGATTAGAAGGGTATGGTCTTTCCTTTCAAAACAATATTCTTACCATAAAAAAATCTTTCGATGATTTTCTTGTTGTAGATCATAGTTTAGACATCATTATAGAGGCAGGCATTTCTGCAAAAGTCTTAGATGTTACAAATAGTGCAAATATTGATATTCAGGTAAAACAAGATGCTTATTTAGACTATCAGATCATAAATTCTAAGAACTCAAACCGTAAGATAGAATGCTTTGGTGAAGTATCTATAACTGAAATTTGTTTAGAGGAAAGTAAAGAAGCTTTACATATTGAATTATTAAAGGAGTATGCAAATGCTCGTGTTGAGTTACTTTCCTTAGCAAACCATTCTCCTTTAGAATTTATGCAAAAAATAGTGCATAAGGCAAAGGAAACAACCTCTAATATATCTAATTTTGGAGTTGCCTTACATGAAGGGAATGTTTTATTTGATACGACAGGAAAAATAGAAAAGGGTATGAGTAAATCCAGATGTGTTCAGCTTTCTAAGGGGATTGTTATGGATGATGTTTCAAGTGTTACATCAAAGCCAATTCTTTTAATTGATGAATATGATGTTATAGCTAATCATGGTGCATCTATAGGAAAGATGTCTGATGAAAGCTTATTTTATTTGATGAGTAGAGGCTTAACCAAGCAAGAGGCTTTTCTTCTCATATTAGAAGGTATCGTTCATCCGTTTATTGAAAAAATAGCAGATGAAAAATTGAAATTAAGTGTTAACCAAAAAATAGAACAATTAATGATGAGGTGATTTCATGCTAAATGTTGCAAAGCTAAGAAAGGACTTCCCTGTATTAGAGGAAAATCCTGAGCTGGCCTATCTAGATAATGCTGCATCTACTTTAAAACCAAATTGTGTGATTGAGGCTGTAGATAAGTATTATAGAGAACTAGGTGTAAATGTTCATAGAGGAGTATACAAGCTAAGCTATCTTGCAACAGATGCGTATGAAGAGGCAAGAAGTAAGGTTGCAGACTTTATTAATGCGTCTTTTGAAGAAATTGTCTTTACAAGAGGGGCATCCTCTGCCTTAAATTTAGTTGCTGCAAGCTATGGTATAAATACCTTAAAGCCAGGAGATGAGGTTATCTCCACAGAGCTAGAACATCATTCTAGCTGCATGCCTTGGATTAATGCTTGTGAAAAGACTGGTGCCACCTTAAAATATGTTCCTTTAAATGAAGAAGGCAGAATTACAGTAGAGGCCTTTAAATCTGTTTTGACTGACAAAACTAAGGTTGTTGCGATTACATATGTTTCTAACGTTATGGGATATGTAACCCCGATTGAAGAAATTATTTCTTTAGCTCATGATAAAGGAGCTGTAGTTGTATTAGATGCTGCTCAGGCAGTTCCCCATATGCCTGTAGATGTAAAGAAGTTAGATTGTGATTTCTTAGCCTTTTCAGGACATAAGCTCTGTGGACCGACTGGAATTGGAGTACTTTATGGTAAAGAAAAGCTTTTATCAAAAATGCCTCCAATAGAATTTGGTGGAGATATGGCAGATGATGTTAATCCTCATTCCATGACCTATAAGGATGCACCATATCGCTTTGAAACAGGAACGCCTATTATAGCTTCAGCTATTGGTTTAGGTAAGGCAATTGAGTATGTATCTAGCATTGGTTTAGAAGAAATTGCTAAGTATGAGTATTATTTAAAACAAAAGGCTTTAGATGGTTTAAAGAAAATTCCTAATATTGAAATATATAATGAATCAGCAGAAACAGGAATCATTTCCTTTAATATTAAAGGAGTGCATCCTCATGATGCTGCAAGTGTATTTGATAATAATGATGTTTGTATCAGAGCTGGTCATCATTGTGCACAGCTCATCATTAAATGGTTAAATACTGTTGGAACAGTAAGAGCATCCTTCTATTTTTATAATACCTTAGAGGATGTAGAAAAATTTGTACAAAGTGTAAAAGAGGCTCAAGAATTTTTTGGTACTCTTTAGGAGGAAATTATGGATTTAAAAACCTTATATCGTGAGGTCATTATGGACCATTATAAAAATCCTAAAAATAAAGGTTTAAAGAATACGGATCCTTATCATATGGTACATTTAACAAATCCAAGCTGTGGTGATGATATGCGTGTTGAAATCATCGTAAGTGATGGACAAGTTGTTGATGTACGTCAGGATGGAAAGGGATGTTCTATCTGCCTTTCATCTGCTTCAGTTATGAGTGAGCTTTTAATTGGAAAATCAGTAGAAGAAGCGAAGAGCTTGATTGAAGGCTTTTATTCTATGGTTAAGGGAGAAGACTTGCCAGATGAGGACAAGCTGGAAGAAGCAATTGCCTATAAAGGAGTACGTGATTTTCCTGCAAGAATTAAATGTGCAACTCTTGCATGGAAGTGTGTAGAAAAAGCAATTGAGGAGGTAGAAGAGCATGAGTAAGACCAAGGTTGATGAAATTGTTGGAGATTACAAGTATGGCTTTACTACAGATGCTAAAACAGTTCTAACCTCTGGCAAAGGCTTATCTAGAGAGGTAGTAGAATTTATTTCTAATGCGAAAAAGGAACCTTCCTGGATGAAGGAGTTCCGTTTAAATTCCTATGATGCCTTTTTGAATTTGAAAAATCCGAGCTGGGGACCTGATTTGTCTGGTATAGATTTTAATGAATATACCTACTATATTAAATCAAGTGAAAAGACAGAGCATAAGTGGGAGGATGTACCAGAAGAGATTAAAGAAACCTTTGATAAGCTGGGTATACCAGAAGCAGAGGCTAAGTATTTAGCAGGTTCCTCTACACAGTTTGAATCAGAAGTAGTATATCATAATAATTTAAAGGAATTAGATGAGCTTGGTGTTATCTTTTGTGACACAGATACAGCTTTAAGAGAGCATTCAGATTTGATGCAGAAGTATTTTGGTAAGCTTGTTCCTTATACAGATAATAAATATGCTGCCTTAAATTCTGCAGTGTGGAGTGGTGGGTCTTTTATCTATGTTCCTAAAGGGGTTAAGCTAAAGAAACCAGTTCAGTCCTACTTTAGAATTAATTCAGAGCGTATGGGTCAATTTGAAAGAACACTTATTATAGTAGATGATGATGCAGATATCCATTATGTAGAAGGCTGTACAGCACCTCAGTATTCAAAGGATAGCCTACATGCCGCAGTTGTAGAAATCTTTGTTGGCAAACATGCACACTGTAGGTATTCTACAGTACAAAACTGGTCAAATAATATTGTTAATCTAGTAACTAAAAGAGCTATTGTGGATGATGAAGGTCATATGGAATGGATTGATGGTAATGTAGGTGCAGGCTTGAATATGAAATATCCTGCCTGTGTTTTAAAAGGAAATGCTAGTAAAGGAACTACAGTATCTATTGCCTTTGCCGCTGAAAACCAGATTCAGGACACTGGTGCTAAAATGATTCATTTAGGGCCAAACTCCAGTTCTACGATTATTTCTAAATCCATCTGCCGTGGAGGCGGAAAAGTAAACTATAGAGGAACTGCATCCTGTGGACCTAAGGCATTAGGTGCTAGAAGTCATATTGAATGTGATACCTTAATTTTAGATGAAATATCTACCTCAGATACAATTCCTACTAATAGTGGAAAAAATAGTGATATGTATATTGAGCATGAAGCAACAGTCTCTAAGGTAAATGAAGAACAGCTATTTTATTTGATGAGTAGAGGTTTAACAGAAGCTCAGGCAACAGAAATGATTGTTATGGGATTCATTGAGCCTTTCTCTAAAGAACTTCCAATGGAATATGCAGTTGAATTAAATCGATTGATTAAACTTGAAATGACAGATTCTATAGGATAAGCTATATATAGTGGGGTGTAAGCATATGAAAGAAAGTAGAATCGTTCAAACGATTACTTTAACGGTATTTATAGCATTAGGTATGTTTTTGACCATAGGAATATTAAATGTTAATCTTGTCGAATCATTGAAAAATATGGCAGGGTCTATACAGGGAGAAGAGAATGTCGAAGGAGAAGCAGCATTAGTTTATGTTGGTATGGCTTTAGTTACTATCGGCATTGGTGCAATTTTCTTCTATGTTCTAGCAATAATTATTCTTATTACTAGCTTGATATATGGCTTGCTAGCGATTTATAATATAAAATCAAGCAATAAATGGGTAAGATATTTTAATTATTTTCTAGTGGTATGCTGTCTATTTATGTTTGTTAGCTCCATTGTTAAGATGATTTTGTGGAGATGTGGATATTAAGTTTTTAAATGGATTCTTTGATGAATCTCTTTTTTATTTTTTCTCTTATAATCGTTTATTTAGATATTCAGGTAATTCCTCTAAGAA